>CAYNTN010000013.1:0-54348 GCA_964399995.1 uncultured Ignavibacteriaceae bacterium | reverse complement strand
AATTTTATCCGGTCTTCAGGATATTCAGGATCAATTGGTACATATGCTCCGCCTGCTTTTAAGATACCGAGTATTCCTACAATCATATCAATACTTCGCTCAATACATATTGGCACCAATATTTCTTCCTTAACACCTTTATTTCGCAGGTAATGAGCTAACTGATTTGAACGTTCATTAAGAGCTCTATATGTTAACTCTTCATCTTCAAAAACTACTGCCGTATTGTGCGGGGTCTTTGTAACCTGCTCTTCAAATAAATCAATGATTGTTTTATCCTTTGGATATGTGACTTCAGTATCATTGAAGTCTTTCAACAACTGATGCTCCTCAGATCCGGTAAGCATTTGCAATAATCCTATCTTCTGATGAGGATTTTTTACAATCGAACTCAGTAGCTCTTTAAAATGGGTAATCATCCGGTCTATTGTCTGCTGATTATACAAATCAGTACAGTACTCTACAATACCTTGCATACCTTCGGGTGTTTCAGTAATGCTGAATGTTAAATCAAATTTCGAGATGCTGTATTTAAATTCCTCACTTGATAAACTCAATTCCCCTAAACGCAGCTCCGATACTTCCGGAGTATTCTGTAATACAAACATCACCTGAAACAACGGGCTTCTGCTCATGTCTCTTTGCTTTACAACAGAATCAACTATTTTTTCAAACGGAACATCCTGATACTCGAATGCCTCCAATGTGGTTGTCCTTACTTGCTGTAATAGTTCACTAAACGAAGCATCACTTATTACATTGCTGCGTAAAGCCAGCGTGTTGAGGAAAAAACCTACGAGTCCTTCTACTTCTTCTTGCTGACGTCCAGCAATTGGACTTCCAACACAGATATCCTGCTGACCACTGTATCTATGGAGCAATACATTAAATGCAGACAATAAAGTCATGAACAGAGTCGTTCCATACTGTTGTGACAATGTCTGCAATGATCCTGACATCTCTTTATCAATACTAAATCCTGCAGCAGCTCCCCTCGTGCTTTGAATTGCCGGTCTGTTATAATCAGTCGGCATCTGAAGCGGCTCTACTCCCTCCAGCTTCTTCTTCCAATAGTCAAGTTTCTTATCCAGTACTTCACCATGCAAATAATTCCTCTGCCACATAGCATAATCTGCATACTGAATCTGTAACGGGTTTAAATTATCCTCACGATCTTCTTCGTAAGCTTCATAAAATTCAACCAGCTCTCTTACAATTACAGATGCCGACCAGCCGTCAGAGGCTATATGATGCATTGTTACCACCAACACATGTTCAAATTCATCTAAACTGATCAAATGACCTCTCATCATATGATCTTTTGATAAATCAAAAGGTACATTGATTAATTGTTGTATATAATTCTGCAATCTCTCAACATCTTCTTTGTAAATAGAACCGTTAACTTTTTGCAACTCCCAGCTGTCATTATCTTTGACCAACTGAAATCCTTTGCCCTCCTCTTCTATTATAACTGTGCGAAGTACTTCATGACGATTCACAATATTTTGCAATGCATAATCAAGCGCATTCTTATTCAGTTTACCAGTCAATCTTAAAACAGAAGGTATATGATAATGAACGCTTCCCTCTAACCGGTCTATAAACCACAATCGCTCCTGGCTGAATGACAAAGGAATTCTTTCCGGTCGTTCTTGTACTGAAATAGGAGGAAGTATTGATTTACCTGCTTTTCTTATTTTACCGGCAAGTGATTCTATTGTTGAGTATTCAAATACAGAGTTGACTTTCATCTCCACCTCAAAATTCTTACGGATAGAAGATATTAAACGCATAGCAAGTAATGAATGACCTCCAAGTTCAAAGAAGTTATCATGTATTCCTAACTTCTCAACGCCAAGAAGTTCCTGCCAGATTAGTGATAACTTTTCTTCTGTTATATTGCGTGGTGCTACATATTCATTTCTTAAAAACTCAGTTACATCCGGATTAGGTAAAATTTTCTTGTCTATTTTTCCGGTAGAAGTTAATGGTAACTTATCAAGTTTCACCCATAACGAAGGTACCATATACTCAGGCAGCTTGCTCCTGAGATAAGATACTATTCGATCTTTATCAAATTCACCGTTTGGAACAACATAGCCTACAAGCATTTTATTACCTGATGCATCTTCCCTTGCAAGTACCGCAGTTTCGTTCACTAACTCACTGTCCTGCAACACACTCTCTATTTCTCCAAGCTCTACCCTGTAGCCCCGGATTTTTACCTGATCATCAATTCTTCCAAGGTACTCAATATTTCCATCCGGCAGCCACCTGCATAAATCGCCGGTCTTGTATATCTTTGAGCCTGCCTTCCGGATAAAAGGATTATCAATGAATTTTTCTTTGGTTAAATCAGGAAGATTTAAATAGCCCCGGGCTACCTGTACGCCTCCTATGTATAATTCTCCCGGTACTCCTATCGGAGCAAATTGGTTTTTATCACTCAGTATATATAATTGTGTATTGTCTACCGGTCTGCCGATTGGAGGAAGTGCTGATAATTCACCATTAATGTCAATTGTATAACTGCTTACAACATGGGCTTCCGTTGGTCCATATTGATTGGTCAGCTCTATGTTACCCTTGTTTAACAGCTCTTCAATTTCTTTTGTAATCTTTAATTGTTCACCGGCTGTTATTATCACCTCCAATGAGGATGAATTAATAGAGTGATTTGAAAAATATTCAGCCAGATTTTTTAAAACTATATATGGAATGAATAAATGTGTAATCTTATACTTTGCTATGTCTTTTAAAACTTCTGACATATCAATTCGTCGAGTTTCATTAATAAGATAAAGTGTACTTCCGAAACAAAGCGTTGAGAAGATTTCCTGAAAACTTACGTCGAAATTCAGACTGGTAAATTGTAAAACATTTCTCTGCTTATTTACAAACTGCTTCTCCTGCCAAATTAATAAATTGACTAAACCGCTACCGGGCATTCTTACTCCCTTTGGTTTTCCTGTTGAGCCTGAAGTGTATAAAACGTAAGTAAGGTTATCCGGTAAAACTCTGACCGAAAGATTGGAGTCCGGCAGATTAAGATCTGTTGCCCACTCCCCGTCAGCTTCCACAATTTCAATATCTTTTTTAACCCGCAACTTTTTCATGGTCTCTTTTCCGGTTACCATCACAACAGCTCCTGTATCTTCCAGAATAAAGCTGATTCTTTCATCAGGGTATTCAGGATCAACCGGCACATATGCACCGCCTGCTTTCAATATTCCGAGTACCCCTATTATCATTTCCGGTGATCGCTCTATACAAATCGGTACAAGTGTATCCTCTTTTACTCCTTTGCTGCTCAGGTAATGTGCAAGCTTATTCGAGCGTTCATTGAGCTCTTTATAAGTTAATTGATGATCTTCAAAGACCAGCGCGATACTATCAGGTGTCTTTTCTGTCTGCTCTTCAAATAAATCTACAATACTTTTGTTCTTAGGATAATCTGCCTCTGTATCATTAAACTCATCTAACAACCTGCTCTCTTCAGGTTTTGTAAGCAGCTCTATTTCACCAAGACAGTTCTTTTTATTTTCAATCACTTGCATCAGCACATTTTCAAAATGACCGCATATCTCATTTACATACTCCTGTTTCAATAACCCGGTGTTGTAGTTAAAGTTGATGAATAATTCTTCCGAACCGCCTACTATGATTGTTAACGGATAATTAGTTTGATCCTTTATATTCACATTCTCAATACGCAAGCTCCATTCAGTTGTGCCCAATATTTCTCTAACCGGATAATTCTCAAATACAAGAATGTTGTCAAAAAAGTCACCTCTGATTCCTGTCCATTCCTGTATATCAGTTAAAGATGCATATTGATGCTGACGGGAAGAAAACTGAGATTCCTGAATATTTTGCAGCCAGACGTTTACCTGCTGATCCGGATGAAAAGTTGAATGAAGAGGGAGTGTATTTATATACAACCCGACTCGCTGCTCTATTCGAGGCAGATCATCAGGTCTCCCGGAAACAATTATTCCGAAAACAATATCATTGCTTCCTGAATATCTGTGTAACAGAAATGACCATACACCCTGAATTATTGTATTAATTGTCACTCTGTGCTTGTGAGCAAAGAGCCCTATTTTTGAAGTTGTCTCCTTATCAAAATCCAATTTAACCGATTCAAAAGATCCCGTTCCCCTTGTTCGCTCAGAAGTTGTTCCGATAAAAGGAAGAAGTGTACTTTGTTCCACACCTTTCATATAATTACGCCAGAACTCTTCCTGCTGCTCTTTATCTTCTCTCTCCAAAAATCTGATGTAATCTTCATACTTGTCTTCTTCAACTTCCGGGACTTCTTTCCCTTTTAAAAGCATTTCATAAATATTTAAGAACTCACTCATCAATATTGCCATTGACCACCCGTCAAATAAAATATGATGAGATGTCCATACCATTCTGTAACGGTCTTCGGCTAATCTGAGTAACCCGATGCGCATTAGTGGTGGGGATTTAAAATCAAATCCTTTTAAACGATCTGTTTCTTCAAACTCTTTCACTGCTGCTGACTGCATATCCCCTTCCATATCCCGGTAATCTAAAATTGTCACGGGTAATCTGACTTCACGGTAAACACATTGAACCGGAACATTGAACGAATCATAAAATATACCGCTTCTGAGAATGCTGTGACGTCTTAAAGTATAATCCCAGCTTTTTATAATTATGTCCGTATTTGGTCCCACCAAATCACAGCAAAACTGCTCGGTATATGCACCCGATGTCCCGCCGTAAAGTCCGTGAAACAGCATACCCTCCTGAAGACTGCTTAAACTATATATAGAAGTTATATCCTTTGATTTTTTTTCAACCCGTGAGTCCCCAGTTTTTGAAATATATTCAATTAGTTCATCCTTATGCTCTTTAATGAAATTAATCACAAATTCATTTTTCTTTATGTCATCTATTTCATTCTTAGCAATATTTTTATTATTTCCTTTTAAAATGAGCTTCTCCTTTTCTACTGCCAGGGAGAAATTCTTTTTATCAAGTAATTCTATGAATTCACTAATTTTCATTTATTATTTTTTTATTAAATTTCTTTTTTAAATTAGTACAATTACTCAGAAAATCATAATATTTTCGCTGTCATCTTCCTGCAAAAATTTATCGAGCTCTTCATACTTGATCTTTGCACCAAGTCCAAAATCAGACGGAGTGTGAACCGTTCCTGATTTTTCCTGATCAATGCAATGCAAAATAATCGATTCAAGAGTTGATTTATATTTTTCAGCAAGCTCCGTAATTGTTGTTTTTTCATAATTCAGACTGCTGTAGCTCCAGCTTATTATAAGTTCACCGCCTCTTATCATACTGTTAATCGAAAACTTCTCACCCACTTTCTGCTCTTCTCCCCTGTATACTCCGGAAGATTCCCCTGCTCCGCTCAGCCATTTGCTTTCATTCACAACTTTATCCAGTTGTCCTAAATAATTAAATACAATGTCCCAGCAGTCTCTTCCCGATGTGTCGGTCATGTCTTTATCCTTATTTATGTATCTCAGTACTCCGTATCCAAGACCTTTGTCAGGTATGAGACGCAACTGTTCCTTTATTCCCTTTATCGCATCGGATAAATTTGTGCCTGACGGCAATTCAAGCAGCACAGGATAAAGACTTGTAAACCATCCTACTGTCCGGCTTGTGTCGGTATTTTTTGAAATGTTCTCACGTCCGTGACCTTCCATTCCTATTGTTAATTTATCTTTTGAGCTCCATTCGCAAATTGTAATAGCAAGTGCACAAAGTAAAATATCGTTGATCTCAGTATGATATACTTTCGGCACTGAGCTTATAAGTAATTGTGTCTGAACTGCATCAAGCACTGTATGATGGCTTTCAACATCCTTCGCCCTGACTGCTCCTTCATATTCAATGTCAACTGGCAATGGCTCATAGCTGCTTACAGCTTTTTTCCAGTAATTAGTTTGTGATAATAATGCTTTGCTCTTCCCGTATTTTTCTAAAGTTTCATACCACTGACGGAAGGAGCTTGTCTTATAGCCAAGATTAACTTTTTCATTTTTCTGAAGACCGGTCAGCAGCAGCTCAAGATCATCCAGTAAAATACGCCACGACACTCCGTCAACAGCAAGATGATGAATTATGATTAATATCCTGTTATGTGTTTCTTCCTTCGGTGTTTGAATTAATACAAACCTCACTATCTCACCTTTTTCTATATCAAGACTTCGCTGGTATTTATCCGCATGTTCATTAATGAGCCTCTCCATATTGTCTCTCTTTGTTTTTCGTAAATCAACTGTTATTAATTCTCCTTCGTTTGATCCATACTCCTGAATCCATTGTTCATCTCTTTTATGATAAACAAACCGCAGTGCATCGTGTTGAGCTGTTAAGTCTTTCACTGCTTCCCGGAGCATTTCCGGTTTTGCTGCCTTGTCTATGGATAACAATACACTCTGATTAAAATGCGAAATCGACTCATCTGTTTCTTCAAAAAACCATTGCTGTATCGGAAGCAGTCCGCTAACACCGGTTAACAGTCCCTGCTCTCCCGTATTTTCAATTGCTGAACGCTCGGCAATCGCAGATGATAAACTTCCTATTGTCTGATGAATGAAAATATCCTTTGGCTTTAATTCATATCCGAGACGGCGTGCACTGCTCACAACCTGCATCGTTATGATCGAATCCCCGCCAAGCTCAAAAAAATTATCATGGATTCCAACGCGCTCAGTACGCAGAAGGTCTTTCCATATTTTTGCAAGCCCTGCTTCAAGTTCATTGCGCGGGGCTGTATACTCATTGTCTAATAGTCCGCTTGCATCATGATCTGGTAATGCTTTCCTGTCTATCTTTCCATTCTGTGTCAATGGTAAAGTTTCCATCTCTACCCATAAATGCGGCACCATATATTCCGGAAGTCTGCTTTGAAGATATGACATTACTGCTTCCTTTTCAAAAACTCCTTCCGGGACAATATAACCCACAAGCCTCTTGTTTCCCTGTTCTGCTGCTCTTGCCAATACTACAGCCTGGCTCACTAAATCACATTCCTGAAGCACACTCTCTATCTCACCCAGTTCTATGCGGTAACCTCTTATCTTTACCTGATCATCCATCCTTCCCAAATACTCAATGGTTCCGTCAGGCAGCCATCGTCCTGAATCGCCCGTCTTGTATAATCTTGATACAGAGTCGTTGGCAAAAGGATCTTTTATGAACTTTTCCGCTGTTAATTCCGGGAGATTTAAATAACCTCTGGCTAATCCTGCTCCGCCTATACATATTTCTCCGGCAACTCCAATAGGGACAATATTTTTATTTTCATCTAATATATATATAACTGCATTGGAAACAGGTTTTCCAATAGGGGGAGTTAAGTTTGAATCTTTCTCCGATAGTTTATAATAACTTGCAACCACTGTATTTTCTGTAGGACCATAATTATTTACTAATGTGAACGGCTCGTTCTTCACAGACAGACCTGTTAATTTATCCCCGCCTGTTAGTAAATACCGCAGAGATTTTAATTTTTGCCGAGATGTATTTACAAAATCCTGCACCAGAGCTGTTGGCATAAAGCAATGGGTTATGTTAGCTGAATTAAATAATGATAATAAAGCCGATGCGGAAAGACGCGTATCATCATCAACAATTTTTACCGAAGCACCTGCAGATAAATAAGGCCAGATTTCCCATCCAAAAGCATCAAAACTAACTCCTGCCATTGATGTAGAACGGCTCCTTTCAGTTACCTCATACACCCGGTTATGCCACATAATTAAATTTACCACACTTGTATGTTCTATCATTACTCCTTTTGGCTTGCCGGTTGAACCCGAAGTATAGATCACATAAGCAAGATGATGAGGTTGTACTTTAGCTTGCAAATTTCCTGTTGGCTGTGTGCTTATTTCCTGCCGGTCTCTGTCTATTTCTATGATGTCAAACTCTCCGGCAGCCGGCATCTTTAATCTACTCTCTTTACTGCTTACTACAATCGAACTGCCTGCATCCTCAAGCATAAAACGGATTCGTTCTTCAGGATATTCAGGGTCAACAGGTACATAAGCTCCTCCCGCTTTCAATACACCCAGTATACCTGTGATCATATCTGCGCTCCGGCCTATGCATACCGGTACCATCGTCCCGGGTTTTACTCCCTTGCTTTGCAAGTAATGTGCCAACTGATTTGAACTCTCATTAAGCTCCCGGTAAGTCATTTGCTGCTCTTCAAATACCAGCGCTATATTATCAGGAGACTTTTCAGCCTGCTCTTCAAACAAATCTGTGACACTCTTATCCTTCGGATAATCAGCCGCTGTATCGTTAAACTCAGCCAGTAACTGATGCTCCTCTGACTGAGTCAGCATCGGCAACGTCGCTATCTTTTGTTGTGGCTCTGATACAATGGAACTAAGCAACTGTTTGTAATGACCCATCATGCGGATTATTGTTTCCTCCTTGTAAAGATCAGTACAATACTCTACAACTCCTTGCAAACCCTGAGCTGTCTGGGTAATACTAAAAGTTAAATCAAATTTAGATGTATTATGTTCTGATACTTCAGTGTATAACCGGACATCACCCAAACGAAGTTCGGGAATTTCAGGTGTATTCTGCAAAATAAAGGTTACCTGAAACAAAGGACTCCTGCTCATATCTCTATGCTTTACTGTCGAATCTACTATCTTTTCAAAAGGAACATCCTGATGTTCAAAAGCTTCCAAAGTAGTGGCTTTTACCTGACGAAGCAGTTCGGTAAACGAAGCATGACTGTTTACTTCGTTGCGTAAAGCCAGAGTGTTGATAAAGAAACCAATGAGTTCTTCCACTTCTTTCTGCTGTCTGCCTGCAATAGGGCTTCCGACACAGATATCTTTCTGTCCGGTATATCTGTAGAGCAGTACATTAAATGCCGATAATAATGTCATAAATAAAGTGGCATCCTGTTGCTGTGACAATGTTTGTAATGAGTCTGACAGCTCTTTGTCAATGCTAAATTCTAAAACAGCACCTTTTGTACTCTGAACTGACGGTCTGATATAATCCGTTGACAGCTGCAGCGGCTCTACTCCTTCCAGCTTCTCTTTCCAGTATTCTAACTTCCTCTCTAATAACTCACCCTGCAGATAATTACGCTGCCATATAGCATAGTCTGCATACTGTATCTGTAATGGAATTAAATCAGGATCACTATTGTCCTCATATGCTCTGTAAAACTCAACCAGCTCTCTTACTATAACTGATGTCGACCAGCCGTCTGAAGCAATATGATGCAGTGTTACAACAAGTACATGCTCAGAATTATTTATACTTATCAAATGCCCTCTCATCATGTAATCTTCCGATAAATCAAACGGCGTCGTTATCAAATCACGGATGTAATTTCTCAATCCTTCAGGATCATCTTTGTATTTTGAGCCTTCAACAATCTGCAATTCCCAATCTGAATTGTCCTTTATAAATTGGTAACCTATACCATTCTTCTCACGGATCACCGTGCGCAAAACTTCATGACGGTTTATTATATTCTGTAAAGCAAAAACCAAAGCTTCTTTATTAAGCTTACCCTTCAATCTTAAAACAGCCGGTATATGATACTGAACACTTCCCTCCAACCCGTCTATGAACCATAACCGCTCCTGGCTGAATGATAACGGGATAAACTCAGGTCGTTGCTGTATCTCAATAGCAGGTAATAATGATCCTTTGCCTGCAGCCTCGAAATGTTCAGCTAATTTTGCAGGTGTAGGGTAGAGGAAAATGTCCTTGATAGCAAGTTCCATTTCCAGTTCCTTACGAATTGATGATATCAGACGCATAGCCAATAGTGAATGACCTCCCAGATCAAAGAAATTGTCGTTAACCCCGATTCTTTCTATGCCAAAAAGATCCTGCCAGATGTTCACTATCTTTATTTCGACATCGGTGACCGGCGGCTGATAATCAAATTTATTTATGACAAATACATCATCTCTCTGACTTAAAAATTTTCGATCTACTTTACCGTTGTTTGTCATAGGTAATTGATTCAATGCAATTAAGTCGGATGGTACCATATAATCCGGCAAACTTTGAAGCAGCATACGTTTAATATCTTTTTTCAAAATTAAACTTATGTCACTGAATAAAGGAATATTTGTGTACAATCCATTGCCGGTGCTGCTTACTTCATTAAATGATTGCCGGATAAAATTATCTTTGGAGTTTTGTTCAATAATTAAATCAACTTTTAAAGGATCCTCATTCAATAAAAGCCTGTATTGATATCCTTTTGACTCCGCAAAATTAATGATCTTCCCGATTTCTTTGCTTTCATTATCCTCATTTTCAATTGCCTGTAAAAGATCTCCTACAGTACTTGCCGTCCTGTTATCAAGAGCTTTACTTAAAAGTCTCTCCTGCCATAAACGCGGATTAGGAACATTCCTAAGCGCAAGCATAGTATTGCCTTTACCAAGCTGATCTATAACGCTTTGTTTATTTTTCAACTCATCCCAGTTTTGCCAGTCAGGATCAATTTTCTCACGCTCATAGCCAACATAAATAATCACTGTATAACGATACAAAGAAAGTTCATTAAGATATGAAGCTTGTTTCCATTTTATTTCTACATTGGAAATCTGAGGATAAAGCGACTGAAGCTTATAAAAATATTCAGGTGAAAAGCAAAGTTCCTCTTCCTTCATAACATCCTGCTCCATTGCCCATCTGAATTCCTTTACTCCAACGGATTGATTAAGCTTTTGTAAATTAATGCGCCCTTTGAATAACTCCAATAACCGGTTGTCCCGTACATCACCAATGACTATTCGTCCTTCTTTTCCATTCAAAAGAGAAATACTTTTTTCAATGACATTACTCAAGTAATCCTCACCCGGGAAATATTGAATAATCGAATTAAGTATAATGGTATCAATATTCTCTTCTTTACCAAGCGATATCTCATGAGCCGCACAAACCTTTAACTCTGTTTGACAATAATCTCTCAGTCCCTTGCTTATCCGGCCTGATATCTGATTTATCGATGTACTCGAAAAATCCGTTCCAATGTACTTTTTTATTTTTTCAGCTAAAGGATAGTAAATCAAACCTGTTCCGCAGCCTATTTCCAATACATTCTCAGGATTCTCAGATAAAATTTCATCTGTAATATCCTGAACCCATTCGTGCATCTGCTCTTCAGGAATTGGTTCTCCTGTAAAACTGTCATTCCAAATGCCTATGTCAAACTCTTCATCTGTATTTGTTTTAGTTTTGGAATATTCTGTTTCATAAATTTCCTTCCAGTTTGATACCTGAACATCATAAAGATCACGCTCCCTTTTTTTGAATTCCTGCCATTTGGGTATATAATAACTTATTATACTGCTGTTATTCTCTTTATCTTTTCTTACAAGTACCACCGCCTGATTCACTAACTCACTTTGCTCCAGTACGCTTTCAATTTCTCCTAACTCAATCCTGTAACCCCGTACCTTCACCTGATCATCTTTTCTTCCCAAACATATTACATTGCCGTCAGGCAGCCAATAACCTATATCTCCGGTTTTATACATCATTTCGGTGGTACCTTCACTAAATGGATTTACAACAAACTTCTCCGAAGTTAACTCCGGCCTGTTATAATATCCTCTTGCCAGTCCATCTCCTCCGATACAAATCTCACCCTCAACTCTCAACGGACTTAATTGCTGCCATTTGTTTACAATAAATATTTTTGTATTTGCAATGGGGCTGCCGATGGATACTTTCTCTTCCCGTCTTAACTTCTTTAAAGTTGACCATATTGTAGTCTCGGTCGGACCATATACATTATACGTATCTCCTCTTTTTGTTAATTCATCTTTTATATTCTCACTTACTGCTTCACCCCCTATAAGAATTTTAACATCCTCTTTATTTTCCCATTGGCAATCCAGCAGCAAGAGCCACGTTGCAGGTGTTGCCTGCATATGCGTAGGATTATACTTTGATATATATTCCGCTAACCTGACTCCGTCTATTGCTACTTCCCGTGGAATAACTATTAATCTTCCTCCGGTTATTAATGGAAGAAAAAATTCTAAATAACAAATATCGAAACTATATGTAGTGACTGACAAAAAACTTGATTCGTATTTAAAGTCAGTCTTGTCTGCCATACTTAATAATAAGTTGAGTACACTTCTGTGCTCAATCATTACACCCTTAGGTTTTCCTGTCGATCCGGAAGTATAGATTACATAGATAAGGTTATCAGGTCTAATTGCCGTTTCCAAATTATCTACCGGACATTTCTCAATTGATTCCCGGTCCGTGTCCAGGTCAATGATTTCAAATTTATCTCCGGTTTGTAATTTCGATTTGCTTTCTTTACTGCTTACTGCTATATCAGATCCTGTGTCTTTAAGCATGTAACTTATTCTGTCCAACGGATATTCAGGATCTATAGGAACAAATACCCCGTTTGCTTTTAATATCCCGAGTATTCCTATTATCATTTGTATCGAACGTTCTATACAGATCGGTACAAGCTTCTCATCCTTTACTCCCTTGGTTTTTAAATAATGTGCCAGCTGATTTGAACGCTCGTTAATTTCTCTGTATGTCATTCGCTCGTTCTCAAATTCCACTGCTATGGCATCCGGAGTTTTTAAAACCTGATCTTCAATAAAATCTATAATGGTCCTATCCTTTGGATAATCAACCGCTGTGTCATTAAACACTACCGTCAACTGATCAAGCTCCTGAGCCGGAAGAATATTATTGGTGTTTATTTTTTCTTCATAATTTTCCAGATAACTTTTAATTACTCTTTCAAAATATTCTGCCAAATCTTTCAGATTCTTTCCGGATTTCAGATTCATCTTGAGAGTAAATCCGATGCTTAATATAGTTCCTGTTATGTTTGTAGTACAATCCAGGTAAGTATTGGTTAAGATGTGTCCTAATGTGTCATTTTTATTTGAGTCACTCCAGTTAGTTTCAATTTCAGCTGCTGCGGTTTGATCAAGTTCATTAAATCTTTTTTCCAGATCCTCATAAACATGGAAGTTTGTATAGTTAAATAATACATCAAAGAAGGGGTTTTCATTGGGCGATTTCTCACCTGTCATGTTCACTATATCAACTAACGTGCTCCTGTCTCTTTTTCTTATGTCTTTAATTTTATTTTCCACATTTTCAAAGTAGGTTTTCCAGGTCATGGAATTTTCTCCGAAAATGAATCTAACCGGAACAGTGTTTAAAAAACAACCAAGAACCTTGTCACCGTCTTCAATCATTGGCCTGTTACTGGTTACCAGCCCGACTGTCAGCTCGTCTTCGTATGTTAACATGCTCAAAGCAAAAATGTATGCACCGAATAACAACCCCTTAACCGAGATACCATCTTCTTTGGTCTTATTGTATATTGTTTCTAAAAAATCCTCACTGTATACTTTACTTAATGTCTGAATTGAAAATTCCTGTGAAAAAATGTCTAACCGTTTATAGTCGGACATCTCGTTGATCCAAAATAACTTGTTCTCTTCACTCTTTTTTGCCGAAATATTATGCAATACATAATCCTTGTATGTGCACTTTAACGATGACGGTATTGATTCCTCTTCAGGATTATTTAAGAGAGTCAAATAAAGATTGTTCAGTTCAGTGATAAGAGATGCTACACTCCATCCGTCTAAAATTGCGTGATGACATTGAAATAAGAAGAATGTTTGGTGATCATTGGAAATTAAAGTTGCCCGCCATAACGGTACTTTAATGTCAAATGGAATACAGCGCTCCTGTGTCAGATATTCCGTTATAAAAGTTCTTGTTTCAGCATCAGTAGCGTTCGGTAATTCCGAATGATCTACATTAAAAGAAATGGACTTATAAACTATCTGTACACCATCTTTATAAATATCGAGATTAAATACCGTGCGTAATATGCTGTGCTTTTTTACCAGCAGCCCGAGTGCTTTTTCAAAAACACTGCGGTCAATCTTTTCAGCCAGCGGATAAACCATTTGATCGTGATATACTGAATGTTCGGGATTTATCATTGACGCAAAAACCATCCCGCTCTGAATATCACTCATCGGATAGATGTCCTCAATACTGTCGGCTTCCGGAATTGAAGAAATTAATTCATCCCTGATTTGGGCAATTTCTCTTTGAGCTGAAATTAAATTCTCATCAGGGCTGCCGTCAACAGCAGGACTGTCTTCAACAATCGTAACCAATTCTTTTAATGTGCCTGAACGGTATAAATCAAAGACTTTTATTTCTTTATTAAATTCTTTTCTTATTTTATGAACCAGTCTTATTACTCTTATCGAATCACCTCCTAGTTCAAAAAAATTATCATTGATTCCGACTCTCTCAACGTTAATTACTTCCTTCCATATATTTGCGAGCTTAATTTCGTTTTCTGTATTTGGTTCAATGTATTCATTACTTAACAAAGTACTTGCATCCGGATCAGGCAGTGCTTTTTTATTTATCTTACCGCTTGATGCCAATGGAAAACTTTCTAACTCCATCCACAGAGAAGGCACCATATATTCAGGCACTTTGCCTTTTAAATAAGAAATAATTTCTTCACGGGAAAATGTTGCTTTAGGAATAATATAACCTACAAGATACTTGTTCTTTGCTTTGTCTTCTTTTGCCAAAACAATTGCCTGATGCACCAGCTCGCAATCATTCAATACACTTTCAATTTCCCCAAGCTCTATTCTGTATCCTCGTATCTTTACCTGGTCATCAATTCTTCCTAAATATTCAATGTTGCCATCCGGCAGCCTCATACACAAATCACCGGATCTATATAGTCTTGCACCGGGTTCATCACTGAACGGATTTTTGATAAACCTTTCCGCAGTCAATTCCGGACGGTTGAGATATCCTCTCGCTAAGCCTGCTCCTCCGATACAGAGCTCGCCTGCAATTCCTGCCGGAAGCAGTTTCTGATTTTTATCGAGAATATATACACTTAAGGTTGGTATGGGTTTACCGATAATACTGATTCCCTGTTCAATATGACGGCGTTCAATTTCCTGATAAGTAACGTGAACTGTAGTTTCAGTGATACCATACATGTTGATTATTTTACAGTCGGGATATGATTCTTTCCAAAGTAATAATTTCGCCGGATCAAGTGCTTCACCTCCGAATATTAAATATCTGACTTTTAAAGGAGTTTTATTTTCAATAATGTTTTCCTGCAGTGCATAAAATGATGACGGTATCTGATTGAGTATTGTTACTTTTTCATTTTGTAATAAATCCGAAAATAGTCCGGCGTCCTTTGTTACATCTTTCGGCACAATTACAAGTTTGCCTCCATAGAATAACGCGCCGTACATTTCCCATACTGAAAAGTCAAAGCAAAATGAATGGAACATTGTCCATACATCTTTCTCTGAGAAATCAAACAAAGACGAATCCGTCATGAATAATCTGACAACATTGTAATGTTCAACTATCACACCTTTCGGGATGCCTGTTGAGCCGGAAGTATAAATTATATAAGCAGCATTATCAGGTTTTACTTTTAAAGTAGCCGGATTTTCTTTCCGATGCTTTTTTATCTTAGACCGGTCTTTATCTGTTTTTATGATCTCAATATTTTCCGTAACCGGCAGTTTCAAACTGCTTTCATTGCTGCTTACCACTACCGATGCTGATGTATCTTCAAGTATAAAATTTATTCGATCCTGTGGATAGTCCGGATCTACCGGTACATAAACTCCGCCCGCTTTTAATATTCCTAAAATCCCAACCGGTAACTCCAAACTTCGCTCTATGCATATTGGTATCAGCGATTCTGCCTTTACCCCTTTGCTCATAAGATAATGTGCAAGTTGATTAGCCCGTTCGTTCAGCTCCTTGTATGTGAGTTCTTTTTCTTCAAATACTACGGCAATATTATCCGGTGTCTTTAATACCTGCTCCTCAAATATATCAACTACAGTTTTATCCGATGGATATTCAACAGCTGTATCGTTGAACTCCTCTATCAGCTGCAGCTCCTCGGATTTGGTTAGCATGGTCAGTGAACCTGTCTTTTGCAGCGGATCAGAAACTATAGACCGCAGCAGCTCCCGGAAGTGAGTTATCATCCGTTCGATCGTCTTCTCATTATAAAGGTCTGTGCAGTATTCCACCGATCCCTGCAATCCGTCAGGAGATTCAATTATAAAAAATGACAGATCAAACTTCGAATTAATCCTTGTTATTGTCTCAAAGGATAATTTTAAATCTCCCAGGCTGAGCTCCGGTACTTCGGGTAAATTCTGCAATACGAACATCACCTGAAACAATGGGCTTCTGTTCATATCCCTTTGCTTCGTTGTCGCTTCCACTACTTTCTCAAACGGTATTTCCTGATTCTCATATGCCTCTAATGTTGTTGCTTTTACATTTTGTAAAAGTTCTGTAAACGAAGCATCACTATTTACCTCGTTTCTCAATACAAGTGTATTAATGAAAAATCCTATGAGCTTTTCGACTTCTTCCTGCTGCCTGCCGGCTATAGGGCTTCCGACACTGATATCTTCTTGTCCGGTGTATCTGCTCAGAAGTACATTAAAAGCCGAAAGCAATGTCATAAACAAAGTTGCGCCTTGCTGCTTCGACAATGTCTGCAATGAATCCGACAGCTCCCTATCAATGCTGAAATCAACTTTAGCGCCTTTAATACTTTGTATCACCGGTCTTGGATAATCTGTCGGCAGCCCGAGCGGCTCGGAGCCCTCAAGTTTATCTTTCCAGTAATTAAGTTTAATGTCGTATGCTTCACCCTGCATGTGCTTTCGCTGCCATAATGCATAATCCGCATATTGTATCTTTAAAGGCAGCAGAGAAGATTCCCGGTTTTTTTCAAACGATTCATATAGCTCTGCCAGTTCTTTTACAATTACGGATGACGACCAGCCGTCAGACGCAATATGATGCATCGTTAATACAAGCAGATGTTCAAGATCATTTATACTAATCAAATGACCCCGGATCATGTGATCTTTCGACAAATCAAAAGGAGTATTAATGATCTGCTCTATGTAGTTTTGTAATTCCTCCTCATTATTTTTAAACCGAGAACCTTCTGTTATCTCTAAGCTCCAGCGATCTTTATCTTTAACGAGTTGATAACCTTTTCCTTCGGATTCAATTATTACCGTGCGCAATACTTCATGCCGGTTAATTATACCCTGAAGAGAATTTTCTAATGCCTTCGCATTGAGCTTTCCTTTTAATCTTAAAACCGCGGGTATGTGATATTGAACACTTCCCTCCAATCTGTCTATAAACCAAAGTCGCTCCTGACTGAATGATAAAGGAATAAGCTCAGGTCTTGGCAGTACTTCTATAGCCGGTAATATTGATCCTTTGCTTTGAGTATCAAGATGAATGGACAATGCTGCAATTGTCGGATATAGGAACAGATCCTTTATTGCAAGTTCAATCTCGAGTTTCTTTCTGATAGCTGATATGACGCGCATTCCTAATAGAGAATGACCGCCAAGCTCAAAGAAATTATCCTGTATCCCTATCCGTTCTGCACCTAAGAGTTCTTCCCATATATTTACAAGTATTTTCTCCGTCTCGGTTTCCGGCGCCTGATAATTAAGTTTGTTTGATACTAAAATATCTTCTCTCTGCATTAAAAATTTACGGTCAACTTTTCCGTTACTTGTCAACGGCAGTTGATTCAATGCAATCATATCGGATGGTATCATATACTCCGGCAAACTTTGCTGAAGCTTGCTTCTTATTTCTTTTTTCAGCTTTAAACTGATATCATTAAACAAAGGAATATTCGTTTTGGCAACATTACTGAAATTACTTCTTTGGTCAAAGGGCTGCTGCACAAAACAACCTGCTGTAACTGACGGATCTCTCTCAATCAGTAAATTAACTCTCAGCGGATCTTCAGCTGTAAAAAGCGTGTAATGATAATTCTCTGACTTTGCAAAGTTAAGGATCTCATTTACTTCAATGCTTTCTTTATCGTCTCTTCCTATGAAATCTAAAAGATCACCTGCGTTGATCACAGCTTTATCCATCAGTGCTTTACTTAAAAGTCTCTCTTTAAACAAACGGGGATTCGGTACATTTTTTAATGCAAGTATCTCGCAGCCTTTCGTCAGTTCATTTATAATACTCTGTTTATCTGCTATCTTATCCCAGTCCTTCCAATCAGGTTTAAATGTCTCCTGTTCCAGACCAACGGAAATTACTGCTGTAAAACGATACAGCGAAAGCTCATTAACAAACGACGCCTGTTTCCATTTTATTTCAATATGTGTTATCTGAGGATAAAGAGTTTGAAGATGATAAAAGTATTCGGGTGAAAAACAAAGCTCTTCTTCCTTCAGAACTTCCTGCTCCATTGCCCATTTGAATTCCTTCACCGATGCCGAGTGAGCAAGCTTTTCTATGTGCAGACGTCCTTTAAACAGCTCAAGCAGCCGGTTGTCACGTACATCACCAACTATGATTCTTCCATTACCTTTCAAAAGACTTATGCTCTTGCCAATGACCTCATTCATATACTCTTCACCCGGAAAATATTGAACTACAGAGTTAAGTATTATTGTGTCTATACTCTCTTCATCACTGATCGTAATCTCATGAGCAGCACACACCTGTAACTCTGTCGGACAATAATTTCTTAATCCTTTGCTTATCCTTTGTGTAATCTGATTTACCGATGACCTGGAGAAATCAGTACCAATATATTTTTTTACCTTTTCCGCAAGCTGATAATAAATTAGCCCCGTACCGCTTCCGATCTCAAGTACACACGATGGATTCCCGGAAAGTATTACTTCTGTTATGTCATCGAGCCATTCCTTCATAATTGCCGGTTCAATTTCTTCTCCGGTAAAACTGTCATTCCAGCCGATAATATTAAATTCCTCATCTACACCTTCAGCTTTCTCCGTTAGTAAGTATTCGTTATCATGGAGTTCGTTCCATCCTGCTATCTGCTGACGGTAAAGTTCACGCTCCTTTGATTTTAATTCTCTGAAATTCGGCACATAATAGCTCACTAATTTATTGCCCGGACCCGGTCGCATGATAACAGAGCAAGTATTCACTGCTTCAATCTTATTCATTACTGATTCTATTTCCCCAAGCTCTATCCTGTATCCGCGTATCTTCACCTGATCATCCAATCTTCTTAAGTATTCTATATTGCCGTCCGGAAGCCGGCGGCACAAATCACCTGTTCTGTACATCCTCGAATTCTTATCGCCGCTGAATATATTCTTTACAAATTTCTGCGCTGTTAATTCAGGTGAGTTTAAGTATCCCCTCGCCAGACAATCCCCTGCCAAATAAAGCTCGCCCTCAATTCCAACAGGTACGGGTAATTTATTTTTATCAAGAATATATGCCTGAATATTTGACAGAGGTTTTCCAATTGGAACCGAAAGTGATTTCTCTGTAATATTTGTCTGATATAAATACTCAACTGCTGTTACCGTTGTTTCTGTAGGTCCGTATTCATTATAAAACAATGTCTTATTTTTCCAATAATCTGCAAGCCCCGGCTTACATATTTCACCGCCGGCAATTACTCTTTTTAAAAACTCATAATTAACTGACTGTAAGTTTTCAAGAAAGGAAGGTGTTGTGTGCAGATGTGTGATCCTTTGTTCATGTATAAATTTTTCAAACTGAGCCGTGTTTAATTGTAAACCATCCGGGAATAATACTAAGGAAGCACCGTTAAAAAATGCTAAGAATATCTGCTCTACCGATGCATCAAAACTGTAGTTTGAAAACTGAAGTATTCTTTCATCCTCGGTAATATTGAAATATTTTGTCTGAGCAGCTATAAGATTCACAACCGATCCGTGCTCTATCATCACACCCTTCGGCTCTCCTGTCGAACCTGAGGTATAAATTATATATGCAAGATTATTTGGCTGAATATCCGATTGTAAATTTTCTTTCGGCTGTTCATTGATTAATGGTAAATTTTCATCTGACAAGATGACTTCAATCTCTCCGATGACAGGTAACTTATGTGAGCTTCTTACACTGCTTACAATGATTTCAGCTTTTGTATCATCAAGAATAAATTTTATCCGTTCTTCCGGATATTCGGGATCGATCGGAACATAAGCTGCACCTGACTTTAATATACCCAGTATCCCTTTTATCATATCAATGCCCCGCTCAATACAAATAGGCACCAATGTCTCTTCTTTAACTCCTTTGACTTTTAAATAATGTGCTAGTTGATTTGAATTCTCATTGAGCTCTTTATAAGTCATGCTTTGCTCTTCAAAAACTACTGCAACATTATCCGGAGTTTTTGCAGCCTGTTCTTCAAAAAGATTAACTATACTTTTATCCTTAGGATAAACCAAAAAAGTATCATTGAATCCGTAGAGTAACTGCTGCTTCTCTGTCTCTGACAGCATCGGCATTGTCCCGATACTTTGTCCGGGATCTTTTACAATAGAGTTAACTAATTCTTTAAAATGATCTATCATCTGCTTAATAGTCTCTTCACGAAACAGATCAGTTGAATACTCAAATAAGCCCTCTATGCCATCAGGTGTCTCTCTTGTAAATAATGTCAGATCAAATTTTGCTGTTGTATGCTCAAATTTAGTATCTGTAAGAATTAGATTTCCAAGACTCTCCTGCTTTATTCCGGGTATGCTCTGCAATACAAACGATACCTGAACTAACGGGTTTTTACTCATGTCCCTGTCCCCAACAACTGCATCAACAACTTTCTCAAACGGCACTTCCTGATTTTCGAAAGCATCCATCGTCGTTGCTTTTACCTGCTTAAGCATTTCAGTAAATGAATCCTGTCCGTTTACTTCACTTCGTAATGCAAGTGTATTCACAAAGAATCCTATTAAAGCTTCCATTTCCTGCGTCTGACGTCCGGCTATGGGAGTCCCGACACAGATATCCTGCTGACCGCTGTACCGGTAAAGCAATACTTTATAAGCAGTTAATAAAGTCATGAACAGCGTTGCGCCATGCTGCTGAGCAAGCTTTAGAATTTTTTCACTTAGCTCTTTCTCAAGCATGAATCCGGCAACAGCACCTTTCAAAGTCTGAATTGCAGGTCTTGGAAAATCAGCCGGTAGCTGCAATTGCCCGGCATCCTGAAGCTTTTGTTTCCAGTAATTTAATTTCCTTTCAAATACTTCTCCCTGCAAATGCTTCCTTTGCCAGATCGCATAATCAATGTACTGAATAGGCAGAGGCTGCAAACCGGATTTGCGGTTTTCAGAATATGAACGGTACAGCTCTGCAATCTCACGGGCTATAACCGATATTGACCAGCCGTCAGCTGCAATATGGTGCATTGTTACAATCAGTATATGATCATCATCGGTGATTTTCATCAGATCGGCTCTCATCATAAAATCCTCAGACAAATCAAAAGGAATATTTATTATATGCTGAATTTGACGATGCATTCGTTCTTCATCATCTTTATAAACAGAACCGTCAATATAATTTAACTCCCATCCTTCATGATCTTTGACAAACTGGTAACCCACACCTTCCTCCTGCCGAATCACTGTCCGCAATATTTCATGGCGATATACTATTTGCTTGAGTGCTTTGGCAAGCACTTCTTTATCCAATTCACCTTTCAACCGTAATACAGACGGCATGTGATATTGAACGCTTCCCTCCAGTCTGTCTATAAACCATAAACGTTCCTGACTAAAGGACATAGGAATCAGCTCAGGTCTTGGTTCTGCTTCAATAGCGGGGAGTAAAGAAACTTTTTTGTTTGTCCCGAGAAGCACAGCTAACTCTGCTATGGTCGGACTTTGAAAAATATCTTTAATGGCAAGTTCTGATCCAAGTTCTTTGCGAATTAATGATATCACGCGCATTGCTAAAAGCGAGTGACCGCCCAGCTCAAAGAAATTATCATTTATTCCTACACGTTCCACATCCAGCACTTCCATCCATATCTTTGCCAGATTAACCTCGTCTTCATTTCCGGGAGCAGCATATTCTTTTGATGACAACTCACTTGCATCCGGGTCAGGTAATGCTTTCTTGTCTATCTTTCCATTCGGAGTTAATGGAAGTCTTTCCATTTCCACCCACAAGCCCGGTATCATATATTCCGGCAGCTTGCTTCTCATATAAGATACAATATCTTCTTTTATAAATTGATCGCCGGCAACTATATATCCTGTCAATCGCTTGTTACCGGTTTTGTCTTCCCTTGCAAGTACTACCGCCTGTTTAATTGATTCATTCTGCTGAAGCACACTTTCTATTTCACCCAGCTCAACTCTGAATCCTCTTATCTTTATCTGATCATCGGTCCTTCCCATATACTCTATATTACCGTCAGACCGCCACCTTGCAAGATCCCCGGTCCTGTACATCCTTGCTTCAGAATCAGTGCTGAACGGATCTTTGATGAACTTCTCTTTCGTTAAATCCGGAAGATTCAAATAACCTCTTGCTACCTGTACACCGGCTATGTGTAATTCTCCGGTTACCCCTACTGGAAGCGGCTGATCTCCATTTCTGAGAATATATAATTGTGTGTTGTCTATGGGTTTACCGATCGGAGGAAGCGGTGTCCGTTCACTATTACCGTCCACTTTATAACTGCTAACAACATGAGCCTCAGTTGGTCCGTATTGATTGACTAATTTAATATTGCCCTTATTTAAAAAATCATCTATATCTTTCGTAAGTTTTAATTGTTCACCCGCAGTAATTATCTCTTCCAGCGAATTAAAATCTCCGTATCCTGATGAAATAAATTCCGCCAGATTTTTTAATACAATATACGGAACAAATAAATGAGTGACTTTATTCTCCGCAATGTTCTTCATTACTTCTGACATATCTCTGCGTCTTCCTTCGCTGATGAGACATAGTGTACTTCCGAAGCAGAGAGTAGAGAAGATCTCCTGAAAACTTACATCGAAGTTAAGGCTTGTAAACTGAAGGACCCTTCTTTGTTTATTTGTGAATTGTTTATTCTGCCAATGCAATAAGTTGACTAAATTGCTGACAGGCATCCTTACACCTTTTGGATTACCGGTTGAACCGGAAGTGTAAAGTACATATGCAAGATAATGCAGCTCCGGTTTTTCCTTCAGATTTTTAACGGGCTGCTGATCAATTTCCGGATTCTTACCGTTCGTTTCTATAACCTCTATATTTTCTATCCCTGATAATTTTAAGCTGACCTCTTTACTGCTTAGCATTAATGAAGCCCCTGTATCCTGCAGTATAAATCTGATCCTTTCAATAGGATAGTCGGGATCAACCGGCACATAAGCTCCGCCTGCTTTTAAAATACCAATTACCCCTGCAATCATATCAACACTTCTTTCAATGCAAATAGGCACAAGCATCTCAGACTTTACTCCCCTGCCTTTTAAAAAATGTGCCAGTTGATTTGAGCGCTCATTAAGTTCTCTGTATGTCAAGTTCCGATCTTCAAAAACTAATGCCGTATTATCCGGAGTCTTTAATACCTGCTCTTCAAACAGATCAATAATACTCTTATCTGTAGGATATTCCGCCGCAGTATTATTGAACTCAGCTAAAATCTGCAGTTCTTCCTGTTTCGTAAGAAGCTTTATATCATTTATTGTGCTCTCATCATTAGAGATCATCTGCATGAATACATTCTCAAAATGATCGCGTATTTCATTTACATATTCAGACTTCAGTATTTCAGCGTTATAACTGAATTTGAAATTTATTTCTTCCCCGCTGCCGACTAAGATTGTTAACGGATAATTCGTTTGCTCCAGCACCTGAAAAGTCTCAACCTGCAAGCTCCATTCTTTTGAGCCTATGATTTCACCGACAGGATAATTCTCAAATACAAGCAAACTGTCGAACAGATCTCCGCTCACTCCTGTCCAGCTCTGAACTTCCTGTAACGGCGTGTACTGATACTGACGGGAAGAAACCTGGTCCTTCTGTAAATTCAGTAACCACTGTACCGTCTTTTCTTCCTTTCTCAAAGTCGAATGAAGCGGCAGTGTATTTATATACATACCTACACGATGCTCTATACCGGGAAGATCATCCGGACGGCCGGATACAATTACTCCATAAACCACATCATCGTTTCCGGTGTAACAGTGTAATAAATAAGACCAGACACCCTGTATTAACGTATTAATTGTTAAATGATGTTTCTGTACAAACTGACCAATCCTTTCCGTTGTTTCCGCATCCATGTTTAGTACAATTGTCTCATATTCACCGATTCCTTTGGTTCTTTGTGCTGTGGTTTCTATAAAAGGGAGCAGTGTGTTTTGCTCTATGCCCTGCATATAACTCCGCCAGTACATTTCCTGCTTGTCTTTATCTACGTGTTCTATGTAGCGTATGTAATCCTCATAGCGGTCTTCTGTTACCGCGGGCAATTCCCTGCCGGTTATAAGCAGCTCATAATTGCTCAAAAATTCTCCCATCAATACCGGAAATGACCAACCGTCAAACATTATATGATGTGAAGTCCATATCATTCTGTACCGGTCTTCACTTAATCGGATCAATCGGATTCTCATCAGAGGAACCGATTCAAAATCAAAGCCCCTGAGCCGGTCAGCCGCTTCATATTCATTCAGAGATGAAATCTGCTCTTCGGGGTTTTTATCACGGAAATCCAGAATTGTAAAAGGTATCTCAACATCGCTGTAAACACACTGAACAGGTACACTGAAAGCATCCTGATAAAATCCGCTTCTAAGAATACTATGACATTTTAGTATATGATTCCAGCTCTTTCTGATAATTTCCGGATCCGGATTCTTCAGATCACAAACCAGTTGTTCTATGTAATTACCTGCTCTTGAATCATAAAGCGCATGGAATAACATTCCCTGCTGCAAGCCGCTCATTCTGTATAATCCGTCAATAGACTCTCTTCTGGTCTTTCCCCGGTACGGTTCATTTAAAAATCTGTCCAGCTCATAATTACTGATCTCCGAACCTAAACCGTAATCCGAAGGTGTATTGACTGTTCCTGATTTCTGCTGCTCTATGCAATGAGATATGAGTAATTCCAGATTAGACTGATATCTTTCAACTATTCCGGCTATTGTTTTCTTATCATAATGTCTGCTGCTGTAACTCCAGTTTAAGTTTAGCTCTCCTCCCTGCACCATTCCATTGACCGACAGATTTTCACTTTTTATATTCTCTTCACTGGTAAATTCACCCGGTGATTCTGATGCACCGGAAAGCCATTTGCCGCCGCTTACTACATTATCAACCTGACCTAAATAATTAAAAACAATATCCCAGCATGTTTCGCCTGATAATTTATCATCCTTATTAATGTACTTAAGAACTCCATAGCCAAGACCTTTATCAGGTATACGCCGTAACTGCTCTTTGACCGACTTGATAGTATCTGCAACGTCACTGCCCGGAGCCGACTCAAGCAATACAGGATAAAGATTCGTAAACCACCCTACTGTTCGGCTTGTATCTATACCTTCTGAAATATTCTCACGCCCGTGTCCCTCTAAACCTATAACTATTTTTTCTTTGCCTCCCCACTCACAAAGCGTCAGGGAAAGTGCACAAAGTAAAATATCATTAATTTCCGTATGATATGCTCTCGGTACCTCCTGTAATAACAATTGTGTTTTAGCATTGTCCAGACGCATCGTATAATGTTCCATGTCCTTTTCCCTGACAATCCCGGTATAAACTTTATCAGTTGCTAATGGTTCATAGCTGCGCACTACCTCTTCCCAGTATTTTCTTTGTGACAATAAACGCTTGCTCTTTCCATACTGCTCCAATGCATTATACCACTGGCGGTAAGAGCTGCTCTTACTGCCAAGATCCGGCTTTGATCCGTTTTGAAGTCCGGTTAACAACAGCTCAAGATCATCAAGCAATATCCGCCATGATACTCCGTCTACAGCCAGATGATGGATAATAATTAATAACCGGTTATTCGTCTCTTTTCGGGGAGTTTGAAACAATACAAATCTTACAAGCTCACCTTTTTCAATATTAAGACTGCGCTGAAATTTTTCTGCATGCTCTTTGATTAAACCCGCGAGTGAATTTTTCTTCGAGGGCTTTAAATCAATTGTAATTAATTCTCCCTTGCCAGTTCCATACTCCTGAACCCATTGCCCAAATTTATTATCAATCTTATCAATCTTATCAATATTACGAATCTTATAAATAAATCTTAATGCATCATGCTGAAAAAATAATTGCTCAACAGCACCGCTCAATGCTTCGGGTGTTACTGACTTATTTATTGATAATAATACACTCTGATTAAAATGAGAAACATCGGCATCTTCTTTGTCAAAATACCATTGCTGGATCGGAAGCAATCCGCATGTGCCGCTCAATAATCCCTGTTCTCCCGAAACAGCACCCGCTGATCTTTCGGATATTGCAGCAGACAGTTTTGATATAGTCTGATGAATAAAGATATCTCTTGGCTTCAGCTCATATCCTTTCCTTCTTGCCCGGCTTACAACCTGAATCGTAATGATCGAATCCCCTCCGAGTTCAAAAAAGTTGTCATGAATACCGACTCGTTCTACATGAAGCAATTCTTTCCAGATCGCTGCTAAGTTTTCTTCTGTCTCATTTCGCGGCGCTGCATACTCATTGCTTATCAGATCGCTTGCATCCGGATCGGACAATGCTTTTCTGTCAATCTTCCCGTTCTGTGTCAAAGGCAAACTCTCCAGCACTACCCATAAAGCCGGTACCATATATTCCGGCAGACGGCTGCCAAGGTAAATCATTACTGCTTCCTTATCAAAATCTCCTTCCGGAACTACATAGCCTACAAGCCTCTTGCTGCCTCCTTCCGTATCTCGTGCCAGAACTACAGACTGGCGAACTGAATCACTTTCCTGAAGCACACTCTCTATTTCACCCAGCTCTATTCTGAATCCGCGGATCTTTACCTGCTCATCTATTCTTCCTAAATATTCAATATTGCCGTCTGGTAATCTCATCCCTAAATCTCCGGACCTGTATAATCTTGCTCCGGGTTCCTCACTAAAAGGATTTTTGATAAATTTTTCTGCTGTTAAATCCGGAAGGTTAAGATATCCTCTCGATAATCCCGCTCCTTCTATGCACAGTTCACCCGCTATGCCAGCCGGAAGCAGATTTTGATTATTGTCTAATATATAAATACCTAACGAAGGTATTGGTTTTCCAATAATGCTTTTACCTGATTTCATGTGCTGCCATTCAATCTCAGAGTATGTTACATGCACGGTGGTTTCGGTGATACCGTACATGTTAATTAATTTGCACTCTTTGTATGATTGCTTCCATGCCTGTAATTTTGCGGGGTTAAGGGCTTCACCTCCAAAAATTACATACCTGACAGAGACAGATTCTGCTTTGTCAATAAGATTATCCTGAAGTACATAAAATGATGATGGGGTTTGATTTAAAACTGTTACCTTTTCCGAAAGTAATAATTCCGAAAAAAGAGTTGCATCTTTGGTTATATGTTTGGGCACTACTACAAGCCGCCCTCCATAAAATAATGCTCCGTACATTTCCCATACGGAAAAGTCAAAACAAAATGAATGGAACATTGTCCAGACATCTTTTTCGCTAAAATCAAAAATTGAAGGCTCTGTTTTGAACAAGCTTACAACATTATTATGCGCGATCATTACACCTTTCGGCTTTCCGGTTGAACCGGATGTATAGATTACATAAGCCAGGTTGTCAGGCTTAACAGAAATCTGAAGATTGTCTGCAGGCTGCTCGCTGATCTTAGACCATTCTCCGTCAAGATCTATGATTTTAATATTTTCAGTATTGGATAATTTTTTACCAACCTCTTTGCCGGTAATAACAATATGAGCTCCGGTATCCTCAAGCATATATTTTATCCGATCTTCAGGATAATCCGGATCAATCGGTACATATGCTCCGCCTGCTTTTAAAATACCAAGTATGCCTGTAATCATTTCCATGCTCCGCTCGATGCATATCGGAACCAATGTCTCGTTTTTTACTCCCTTGTTTCTTAAGTAATGAGCCAGCTGGTTCGAACGCATATTAAGTTCACTATACGTCAGCTGCTGATCATTGAAAACTACCGCAATATTGTCCGGTGTTTTTAATACCTGCTCTTCAAATAAATCAACGATAGTTTTGTTTTTCGGATAATTTATATTTTTGTCATTGAAACCGGAAAGTAACTGCTGCTCCTCATCAATACCCAGCATTCGTAACATGCCTATGCTTTTCTTCGGCTCTGCAACGATTGATCTAATCAGCTGCTCAAAATGATTGATCATCCGTAAAATCGTCTTCTCATGATAAAGGTCTGTACAATATTCTACCGTCCCGCTAATTCCCTGAGCGGTTTGTGCCATGCTGAATGCTAAATCAAATTTAGATGTAGTTTGCTCTGATAACTCTGAATATAACTTCACATCTCCCAAACGCAGCTCGGGAACGTCCGGAGTATTCTGCAGCATAAACATCACCTGGAATAACGGACTCCTGCTGATATCTCTATGCTTTACTACCGAATCAACTACCTTTTCAAACGGAACATCCTGATGCTCATATGCACTCAGGGTAGTTGCTTTTATCTGTTGTAATAATTCTATAAACGAAGCATCACTGTTTACTTCACTTCTTAAAGCCAGTGTGTTAATAAAGAAACCAATGAGTTCTTCCGTTTCTTTTTGTAGCCTGCCTGCAACCGGACTGCCCACACAAATATCATTCTGCCCGCTGTACCTGTAAAGCAAAATGTTAATTGCCGTCAGCATGGTCATGAACAAAGTTGTACCCTGCTGTTGTGATAATGTTTGTAAAGATTCCGACAGATCTTTGTCGAAGCTGAATCCTGCTGTCGAACCTCTTGTACTTTGAACAGCAGGCCTGTTATAATCCGTTTGCAGCTGCAGCGGCTCGGTTCCTCTCAGCTTCTCTTTCCAGTAATTCAATTTCTTTTCCAATACCTCACCCTGCAGATAACTTCTCTGCCAGATTGCATAATCCGCATACTGTATTGGCAAGGGGATTAAACTACTTTCCCGGTTTTTTTCGTAAGATTCGTAAAACTCTGCTAATTCCTTTACAATTATAGATACCGACCATCCGTCAGAAGCAATGTGATGCAATGTTAATACCAACCTGTGATCATCATCACTAATTCTGATCAGATGACCTCTCATCATAAAATCCTGTGACAGATCAAAAGGAATATTGATTAATTCTTGTATATAACTCTGTAATTTTTCAGAGTTATCTTTGAATTCCGAACCATCAATAAATTTCAATTTCCAGTTGTATTTTTCTTTAACCAATTGGTATGCTTTGCCTTCGGTTTCCTGTATAACAGTACGGAGCACTTCATGACGATTAACTATATTCCGCAGTGCATTCTCTAAAGCATCCTTATTCAGTTTGCCTGAAAGCCGCAATACAGCCGGTAAATGATATTGTACGCTTCCCTCTAACCTGTCTATAAACCAAATCTGCTCCTGACTGAATGATAATGGAAGTCTTTCTATTCCGGCACGTTCCGCCGGCGTGATTTTTTTAGCAGGTGCATTTATTAAATTAAAATTACCTGAACCGCTGCTTAAAAATTCAATTATTTCATTTTTACGGCTTTTAAGTGCAGATATAAATTCAGTGTCTAACGGTTTATTTTTATCAAGTGTATATTTCAGATTTCCATTTTCTAAAAAAACGGACATTCCCTTTTCATCGGCTTCTATTAAAAAATCAATAACAGTTTTATTCTTTACTACCATTTGTTAAAGTAAATTTTTATTTATTTTGCTTTTAATTTTGAACATATTTACAAATCAAAAACCTCAGACTCGATTCTTTTTGTTTTACTGGATTGTACAACTTTTATATATTTTCCTAATTCGGAAATACTGGTAAAATCAAATAATGCTTTTACGGGAATGCTTATTGAAAACTCCTTTTCAATCGCCGCTATAGCCCTTGTTGCCAGTAATGAATGCCCGCCTAACTCAAAGAAGTTATCATTTACTCCTATCTTCTCCAAGCTCAGCAGCTCATTCCAAATTGCTGCCAATTTCTCTTCTATTTCATTCCTCGGTGCTTCATATTGATTACTCAGCTCTTTACTGATATCAGGATCAGGCAGTGCTTTTTTATCTGTCTTTCCATTCGGAGTTAATGGAATATTTTCCAGTTCTACCCAGAAAGCAGGCACCATATATTCCGGCAGTCTGCTTTTCAGATACAAAATCATTGCATCCTTATCAAATGTTTCACCTGCCACTACATAACCTATCAGCCGTTTACTCCCGTCTTTATCTTCCCTTGCAATTACTACTGCAGCGCTTACTAATCCGCTCTCCTGAATTGCGCTCTCTATCTCTCCCGGCTCTACACGGTACCCCCTTATTTTTACCTGATCGTCAATTCTTCCGAGATATTCTATGTTGCCATCGGGCAGCCACCTGACACGGTCACCTGTCCGGTAAACCTTTGAGTCTTTACTTACAAAAGGATTTTGTATGAATTTTTCTTTCGTCAATTCTGGAAGATTTAAATATCCTCGCGCCAACTGAACGCCTCCAATGTATAATTCTCCCGGTACTCCGACTGAAACCAATTGCCCAGCCTCACCTGCAACATACAATTGTGTATTGCTGACAGGTTTTCCTATTGGAGGAAGCGCAGGCAAATCTTTACCTCTGTCCAATCTGTAACTGCTGACTACATGAGCCTCGGTTGGTCCGTATTGATTGACTAAGTTAATTCCTTTTTCCAATAGTTCATTAATTTCATTAGTAAGCTTTAATTGTTCACCTGCTGTAATGATCTCCTCGAGTGTATATGAATCTCCTGATCCCGATAAAATAAACTCAGCCAGATTTTTTAAAACAATGTATGGAACAAATAAATGTGTGATCTTATACTTTTCAATATCCTTCATCACCTCCGACATGTCTATGCGCCTGTCTTTGCTGATAAGAAATAGTGTGCTTCCGAAACAAAGTGTTGAAAAAATCTCCTGAAAGCTTACATCAAAGTTTAAGCTCGTAAATTGTAAAACTCTCCTTTGCTTATTTACAAACTGCTTATCCTGCCAAAGCAATAAATTCACCAAACTGCTGCCCGGCATTCTTACACCTTTTGGTTTGCCGGTTGAACCGGATGTGTAAAGTACATAAGTAAGATTATCAGGTTTAATTTTTTCCTTAAGATTATGAACCGGCTGTTTATTAATTTCCGATTTCGCATTACCAATGTCTGTTACAATATTTTTAATATTTTTTGTATCGGGTAATTTTGACCTGACGTCTTCACTGCTGATCATTACTTCAGCTCCGGAATCTTCCAGTATGAAGCTGATCCTTTCAGCCGGATAATCCGGATCAACAGGCACATAAGCTCCGCCTGCTTTCAAAATACCAATTATCCCGATTATCATATCCATGCCGCGTTCCATGCAGATAGGTACATATGTTTCAGCTCTAACTCCAATACCCGTTAAATAATGAGCCAGCTGATTTGCCTTCTCATTTAATTCTTTGTAAGTAAGCATCTTATCATCGAAAACCAGCGCAATGCTTTCCGGAGTCTTTTCTGCCTGCTCTTCAAACAGATCTGCTATACTTATATTTTTTGGATACTCAACTGCTGTATTATTAAACTCAGCTAATAATTGACGCTCTTCTGATTTTGATAGTAAATTAATTTCACCAAGTCCGGTTACTTCGTTCGATGTTATCTGTAATAATACATTATTAAAATGATCCCGGATTTTCTTAACATATTCTTTATTTAATATCTCCGAGTTATAGCTGAATTTCACGCTTATTTCTTCCGAACTTTCTATCAATATAGTTAAAGGAAAATTCGTTTGCTCCTCAACCAGAAAATTTTCAACCCTCAAACTCCATTGCTTTGATGTGATAATTTCATTTACAGGATAATTTTCAAAAACCAGTAAGCTGTCAAACAAATCACCGCTTATTTCTGTCCATCTTTGAATATTATGCAAAGGTGTGTATTGATACTGAACAGAGGAAATCTGGTTGCTTTGTAAATCCTTTAACCACTGAACTATCTCCCGGTCCTTCTGTATTGATGAATGAAATGGAAGTGTATTTACATACATGCCTACGCGCCTTTCAATTCCCGGAAGGTTATCAGGTCTGCCTGATACTGCGATGCCATAGACCACATCACTGTTTCCTGTATATTGATGTAAAAGATAAGACCATACTCCCTGCATTACTGTGTTTAGAGTTAAGCGGTGCTTTTGAGCAAATTGCTCTGCTCTGGTTTTTGTTTCATTGTCTAAATTTAAATATATTGATTCATATTCTCCTACTCCTTTTGTCCTCTGTGTAGTTGTCCCTATAAACGGCAGAAGAGTGCTTTGATCTATACCTTTCATATAATTACGCCAGTATGTTTCCTGCTTATCCATATCGCCCCGCTCAATATACCGGATATAATCTTCAAACTTGTCTTCTTCGGTATACGGCATTTCCTTACCCGATGCCAGCAGCTCATAAGTGTTCAAAAACTCTTCTATTAATATCGCATTAGACCAGCCGTCAAATAATATATGATGTGCCGATAAAATCATTTTGTAAAGATCATCACTTAACCTTATCAGTACAATTCGCATCAGTGGAGCCGTCTTAAAGTCAAAGCCTCTGTGACAGTCCGATTCTTTATATTCCTTTATTGCTGCCTTCTGCTCTTCGTGATTCATATCACGGTAGTCTAAAATCGTTACCGGCAATTCAACATCACGGTAAACACACTGAACCGGGATACTGAATTCGTCATAATAAAATGCGCTTCTTAATACACTATGATTCCTTAATACATGCTCCCAGCTCTTAGCTAAAGTCTCCAGATCCGGACCGCTGAGATCACAACTTATCTGCTCAATATAAACTGCTGCTTTTGAATCATAAAGTGCATGGAACAACATTCCCTCCTGTAAGCCGCTTAAACGATATATTCGCTGAATTGAATCTCTCCTGTTAGCTCCTCTGTATGGCTTTTCCAAAAATCTGTCAAGTTGTTCATAATTTATCTCAGCTCCCAGACCATAATCTGATGGAGTATAAATCGAAACGGATTTTTCCTTCTCCATACAGTGTGATATCAAAGACTCAAGAGCGGCCTGATACTTTTTAACCAGACCGGCTATTGTTTTCCTTTCATAATGCAGATTGCTGTAACTCCAGTTCAGTATAAGCTCCCCTCCCTGTACCATAGAGTTTACTGAAATCAGGTGACTTACTTTTTGTTCCTCATTTGAACTGGCACCACTCGATTCTCCCGCACCGGAAAGGAATTTACCACTGCTGACTACATTATCTAACTGACCCAAATAGTTAAATACTATGTCCCAGCAATCTCTGCCGGATAATTTCTCACGCGTATTGACATGCTTGTTAATATATTTCAAAACTCCATAACCCAGTCCTTTATCCGGTACACGACGCAATTGCTCCTTCACTGTTTTGATCGAATCCGAAATATCCCTGCCCGGTGTAGGTTCCAGCAACAAAGGATAAAGACTTGTGAACCAGCCTACAGTGCGACTGGTATCTATACTTTCAGAAATACTCTCCCTGCCGTGACCCTCCAGACCTATTACTACTTTTTCCGAAGAGCTCCATTCACATATCGTAAGTGCCAGTGCGCAAAGAAGCATATCATTAATTTCAGTATGATATACACTCGGTACGTCCTGCAGCAACATCTTTGTCTTAGCAGAGTCAAGATTTATTGTAATATTCTCTGTGTCTTTTACCTTCACAATACCTGCATATTCTTTATCAACAACTAATGGTTCATAGCTGCCGGACACTTTTTCCCAATAAGGGATTTGTGAAAGCAATCGTTTGCTTTGAGAATAACTTTCCAATGCATTATACCACTGACGGTAAGAACTGCTCTTATGACCAAGCTCTGTTTTTTTACCCTTGCGGATTCCGGCAAGAAGTAATTCAAGATCTTCCAATAGTATACGCCATGATACACCATCAACAGCCAAATGGTGAATTATTATCAGTATGCGGTTGTGGACTTCGTACTCCGGAGTTTGAATCAATACAAATTTTGTAATCTCTCCCTTTTCTATATCCAAACTACGCTGGTATTTATCTGCATGCTCTTTGATCAGATCCGCAAGTGAACCTTTCTCTGCAGACGTTAGATCAAGTGTAATTAATTTATTTTTATTATTCCCGTACTCCTGAATCCAATGCTCGCCCTCACTGATATTATTTGTATTATCTTTAATCTCATCAATCTTATCAATCTTATCAATCTTATCAATCTTATCAATCTTATGAATCTTATGAATCCTGTTATATCTAAACCGCAATGCGTCATGTCGTTCTGTTAATTGCTCAACTGCGATTCCTAATTGCTCCTGAGTTACAAACTTATCAATTGATAATATTAATGACTGATTAAAATGAGAAACAGCATCAACTGCTCTTTCGAAATACCATTGCTGAATCGGAATTAATCCGCAACTTCCTGTTAAAATACCCTGCTCTCCTGTTATTACTGCTGCTGAACGCTCTTCTACAACTGCCGATAGACTGCCTATTGTCTGGTGTATGAATATATCCTTTGGTTTCAATTCATACCCCAAACGCCTTGCTCTGCTCAGAAATTGAATAGTAATGATCGAATCACCGCCCAGCTCAAAGAAGTTATCATTTATTCCGACCAGTTCCAGACCAAGCAGGTCTTGCCAGATTCCTGCAAGTGACCATTCTATTTCATTGCGTGGAGCTGCATATTTATTGCTTACTCCCTCCTTCTCTTCATGCTTTCTTAAGAAGTTGCGGTCTATCTTACCGCTGGTGGTCAGCGGGAAGTATTGAAGAGCAGTCAAATCCGATGGAATCATGTAATCAGGTAATTTTTCCTTTAATAATTCCTGTATGTCTTTCTTCAGCAATGAATAAATATCCCTTAGTAAAGGTACATTTGACCTAAAACTATTTGAAGCATCAATACTATAATTATATTCCTGTTTTACAAAACCATCAATGTTACCCGGCTCCGTCAGAAGAAGGTTTATCTTAAAAGGATCTTCATCAAGCATAAGCTTATATTGATAACCTTTGGCTGTTGCAGCTGATATAATCTCATTGATTTTTATGATCTCTTTATTTGTTTCTGAAATATAATCGGAAAGGTCACGAACTGTTTTTACTGATTTATCCTTAAGCCCTTTTTCCAAAAGCATTTCCTTGCTTAAACGCGGATTTGGAATATCCTTAATTGCAATTGAAGCATTTCCATTATTCAGTTTCTCAATAACACTTTCTTTATTTGTTATTTCATCCCAGGATTGCCAATCCGGTTGTATTAATTCTTTTTCAATTCCAACATAAATGATCACTGTATAACGGTACAATGTAAGTTCATTAACATAATCACCATGTTTCCATTGTATGTCTATATGCGTTATCTCCGGATATTGTGAACGCAGATTATAGAAATATTCAGGAGAAAGACACAGTTCTTCTTCTCTTGAAAGCTCCTGCTCTACACCCCAGTTAAAATCCGGTATGCTTAAACTGTCCTTTGACTGTTGTAAATATAAACGGCTTTTGAATAACTTTAATAATCTGTTATCTCTGACATCACCGACTATTATCCTGCCCTTTCCTTTTAAAATTGAAATGCTTTTTGCAAGTACATCTGATAAATACTTTTCTCCCGGGAAATATTGAACGATTGAATTCAAAATAATCGTATCAACTGTTTCGTTCTTATCCAATTCAACCTCATGCGCAAAACATACTTTTAAATCTGTCGGCGGATAATCCTTATCAGCTTTACTTATCTGACGGGTAATCTGATTAATGTATACTCTGGATAAATCAATCCCTGTATATTTTTGTATATGCCCGGCAAGCTTATAGTATATCAAACCCGTACCGCAGCCAATTTCAAGAACCCTTTCCGGCTTCTCCGATAAAATTACACGTACAATATCCTCGAGCCATTTATGCATCTGTTCAGCAGGAATTTGATTGCCGGTAAAACTGTCGTTCCACCCTGTAATATTGAATTCGGAATCCTGATTTGAAATATCTTCGTCCTCACTATAATCGGTTTCATATAATTCTTTCCATGTCTCTATTCGCCTCTGGTATAAATCTAATTCTCTTAACTTCACTTCGTCCTGAGAAGGAATATAATAAGCAGCCAATTTATTTCCGGCTGACTGATCCTGATTAATAACTACACAACTTGAGGATACCATCTTTAAATTATTCATAACACTTTCTATTTCTCCTAACTCAATCCTGTAACCGCGTATCTTGACCTGATCATCTATTCTCCCTAAATACTCTATGTTACCGTCAGGAAGCCATTTTCCTAAATCACCTGTCCTGTATAGTCTTGATCCTGCATCCGTTCCAAAAGGATTTTTTATAAACTTCTCATCTGTTAAATCCTGACGGTTTAAATATCCTCTTGCCAACTGAACACCTTCTACACATATCTCTCCCATAACTCCAATTGGACATAAATTAAATTGTTTATCCAATATGTACACATGTAAATTTGAAACGGGAGTACCTATAGAGGTAATGTTATTTCCCCTGAAAGGATTATCGGTTAAAGTGGCGCATACGGTAGTTTCTGTCGGACCATAAGCATTGACCAGCCGGATGCCTTTCGATTTTATGTAATTGCCCAATTCCTTATTCAAAGCTTCTCCTGCTGATACAACAGTCTTTAATGTTCCCAGAGAATCCTTAACTGCATTCAGAAAAGAAGGAGGAAATGTACCAATTTCGACTTTGTGTTTATTAATTAGTTTTTCAAATGCTTCGGAGGACAGAATATCTTCTTTTTTACACAATACAAGACAGCCTCCGCTTAATAATGTATTAAATATATCGTAGCAGGAAGCGTCAAACCCAATTGAAGCAAACTGTAATCCTATCATTTCCGGTTTTAATCTCAATGCATCCGTTTGACTTAAAGCTAAGTTCACTACTCCTCTGTGCTCTATCATTACTCCTTTAGGAATTCCTGTTGAACCCGAAGTGTAAATTACATAAGCCAGATGATGAGGTTCGGGAGATGTTTTAAGTTGCGTTGTTGGATTCTTGCTGATATCTTCCCACTCCGCATCCAATGCAATAATTTCGTATCTGTTATCTGCTTGCAGTTTTGATCTGGAAGTTTTGTCGGTTATAATAACTTTTGCACCTGTATCTTCAAGCATGTACTTTATTCTTTCCGGAGGATATTCGGAATCTATAGGTACATATGCAGCACCGGCTTTTAAGATTCCCAGTATCCCTATTATCATTTCAATGCCTCGCTCAATACAAACCGGTATTAACGTTTCCTGCTTTATTCCTTTACCATGCAGATAATGTGCTAACCGGTTGGACTCTTCATTGAGTTCTCTGTATGTAAATTGCTCATTCTCAAATACAATTGCCACGGCTTCGGGATTTCTTGCCACTTGCTTTTCAAAAAAATCTACAGCGCTATTATACTTTGGATAATTAACCTCTGTGTTATTAAACTCAAACATTATCTGATGCTTCTCAGATTTGGAAAGCATAGGCAGTAATCCTATCTTCTGCTGCGGATCGGTTACTGCCGAACGGAGCAGCTCCTTGAAATGTCCTACAATACGGTTGATCGTCTGCTCATCATAAAGGTCGGTACAATACTCAACAGACCCTTGTAATCCGGAAGGTGTCTCAACCATAAATAATGTTAAGTCAAACTTTGATATTTTAGATGTAAATGTTTCGTTTCTCAGACTCAGATCTCTTAAACGAAGCTCCGGAATCTCCGGCGTATTCTGTAATACAAACATCACCTGTACCAGAGGATTTCTGCTCATGTCTCTTTCCCCGACTGTTGCATCCACCACTTTTTCAAATGGCGCTTCCTGATGCTCGTATGCTTCCATTGTGGTCTCTTTCACTTTCTCCAGCAGCTCTGTAAAAGAAGAATCTGAATTAAGTTCACTGCGTAATGCCAGTGTATTTACAAAAAATCCAATGAGATTTTCTATTTCCTGCTGCTGGCGACCTGCTATTCCAATTCCCACACAGATATCCTGCTGACCACTGTAGCGATGAAGAAGAACCTTGTAAACAGTTAATAATGTCATGAATAAAGTTACACCGTGTTGCTGACTCAGTAATTGTAATTGTTCACTCAGCTCTTTATCAACGCTGAATTCAACCGATGATCCTTTTGTGCTGTGAACAGCCGGTCTGGAATAATCTGTCGGCAAACGCAGCGGCTCTAACCCTTCCAGCTTTTTCTTCCAGTAATCAAGCTTGTTATCTAAAACTTCACCTTGTAAATATTTATTTTGCCAGATAGCATAATCTGCATATTGCAACTGCAGCGGTTTTAAATTTGCTTCTCTGCCTTCTTCATATGCACTGTAAAGTTCAGTTAACTCTTTTACTATTATTGATCTCGACCAGCCGTCAGATGAAATGTGATGAAACGTTATCACAAGTACATGATCATTATTACTTAAGCTTATCAAATGCCCTCTCACCATATAATCTTTAGATAAATCAAAAGGTATGCTGATTAATTCCTGTATATAGTTTTGTAATCCTTTTACATTTTCATTGTACTGCGAACCGTCAATAAATTCCATCTTCCAGTGGTCTTTACTTATAACTACCTGATGCGCCTTGCCTTCCTCTTCTCTGATAACTGTCCTCAAAACTTCATGACGGCTTATTATGCTTTGCATCGAATGAGTCAATGCTTCCTTATTCAGCTTTCCTTCAAATCTTAAAATTTCCGGTATATGATATTGAATGCTGCCCTCCAGCCGGTCTAAAAACCATAAACGTTCCTGACTGAATGAAAGGGGAATATATTCCGGTCTTTGCTGTACAACTTCAATTTCCGGCAGCATCATTCCTTTACTCTGAGATTCCAGATGCAGAGAAAGCTCTGAAATTGTCGGATGCATGAAAAGATCTCTTATTGAAAGCTCTGATTCCAATTCTCTGCGGATGGATGATATTACTCTCATCGCCAATAACGAGTGTCCGCCAAGTTCGAAAAAGTTATCGTTTATTCCGACACGCTCTATGCCCAGAAGCTCCTGCCATATTACTGCCAACTTCTCTTCGGATTCATTTCGCGGAGCAGCATACTCTTTACTTAAGAAATCCGACATGTCAGGATCAGGCAACGCATTCCTGTTGATCTTTCCGTTAGGAGTTAACGGAAGACTGTCGAGTTCCATCCACAAAGCCGGCACCATATATTCCGGTAACTTACTTTTTAAAAAATCAACTACACTATCTTTATAAAATACTCCGTTAGGAACTACATAACCAATCAGTCTCTTGTCGCCGTTTTTATCTTCCTTTGCCAGCACAACTGCCTGCTGAATTAAATCACTTTCCTGAAGAATGCTTTCTATTTCACCGAGCTCGATTCTGTATCCTCTGATCTTTACCTGATTATCCATCCTTCCAAAACATTCAATGCTTCCGTCAGGCAGCCAGCGCCCGGTATCTCCGGTCCTGTATAATCTTGATTTTGGCTCTGCGCCGAACGGATCGGTAATAAACTTCTCTGATGTTAATTCATTCCTGTTTAAATATCCGCGTGCTAATCCCAGTCCGCCTATGAAAATCTCTCCGTTTACTCCGACAGGTACAAGCCTGTTGTCTTTGTCTAATATCCTTATGATTGTATTTGCGATTGGAGATCCGATCAATACTTTTTTACTGATATCCAACTTTTCAGCCGTTGACCAGATAGTAGTCTCAGTCGGACCGTATAAATTAATTGCCGATCCTAATTTTGTAAGCTGATTCTTGAGATCTTCTTTTAATGCTTCTCCGCCCACCAGTAATTTCATTCCCTCTTCATTTTGCCAGCCGGATTCGATTAATAATTGCCATGTTGACGGAGTGCCCTGCATATGTGTCGGACGATTGACAGAAATGTTTTCTGATAATCTGTACCCGTCCAATGCAACTTCCCGCGAAGCTATAACTAGTTTACCGCCGTTAATCAGCGGCATGAACAATTCTAAATAGGAAATATCAAAACTGAATGTTGTGACCGATAAGAATATTGAACCGGAATTAAACTCAACTTTATCCGAGATGCTTAATAATAAGTTAACTAAACTCTTATGCTCTATCATAACACCTTTCGGCTTTCCTGTCGAACCTGATGTATAGATCACATAAGCAAGTTGATCAGTCTTAATATCAATCTGTAAATTTCCGGAATCCTGTTTATCAATGAACAACTGATCTCCGTTAATTTCAATGATGTTAATATTTTCTGTCTCAGGTATTTTCAGCCTGCTCACTTTACTTGCCAAAACTATCTCAGCTGCTGTATCTTCAAGCATATATCGAATTCGCTCTTCCGGATATTCGGGATCAATTGGTACGAATGCTCCTCCTGATTTTAAAACACCTAAGATAGCAACCAGCATATCCGTGCTTCTTTCAATGCATATCGGTATTAATGTTTCTTCTTTTATTCCAATGCTTCGCAGATAATGAGCTAACCGGTTTGAGGTTTCATTCAGTTCTTTATAAGTTAACTGCTGATCTTCAAAAACGAGAGCTGTTTTATCAGGTGTCTCCTTAACCTGCATTTCAAACAGATCCAAAACAGTCTTGTCTTCCGGATATTCAACAGCTGTATCATTAAACTCCTCAAGAAGCTGATACTCTTCGGATTTTGTCAGCATCGGTATTGATCCTACCTTCTGCTGCGGATCATTAACTACAGATTTTAACATCTCTTTGAAATGTCCGATCATCAGCTCCATTGTCTGCTCATTGTACAGATCAGTGCAGTACTCAACTGTTCCTTTTAATCCGTAAGGAGTTTCAACTAAATAGAAAGTAATGTCAAATTTTGATATGCCTGATCTGACATCTTCGATGTTCAGGTTTAAATTTCCTAAGCTCAGCTCAGGAACTTCCGGGGTATTCTGCAAAACAAACATTACCTGAAATAACGGGCTTCTGCTCATATCCCTGCTGGTTACAACAGCTTCTACCACTTTTTCAAACGGCGCATCCTGATATTGATATGCTTCCAGAGTAGTCTGCCTGACTTGTTCCAGCAATTCGGTAAACGTTGAATCACTTTTCACTTCAGTGCGCAGAGCAAGTGTATTAACAAAGAATCCTATCAGCTCTTCTATTTCTTTCTGCTGCCTTCCTGCCGTAGGACTACCGACACATATATCCTCCTGTCCGCTGTAACGGTATAGCAAAACTTTGAAAGCCGAAAGCAGAGTCATAAACAAAGTGCTCCCGTTTTGCCGGCTTAGCTCTTTTAACTGTGATGTTAAATTTAAATCTATATTAAATTCTCTGTCAGCTCCTTTTACACTTTGAATTACAGGTCTGCTGTAATCAGCCGGCAGCTGCAATTGTTCTACACCTTTCAGCTTTTCTTTCCAGTACTCAAGCCTCTTTTCCAGTACTTCACCCTGCAAATTATTTCTCTGCCAGATCGCATAATCAGAGTACTGGATCTGCAACGGATCTAAATTTGCTTCGCGGTTCTCTTCGTATGATTTATAAAACTCGACAAGTTCCCTTACCATTATGGATGTTGACCAGCCGTCTGATGCAATGTGATGGAGAACTATCACAAGCAAATGATCATTGTCATCAAGTCTGATTAAATTTCCCCTCAGCATATAATCTTTGGATAAATCAAACGGAATATTTATCAGATCACGGATAAAGTTTTGTAATCCTTCTTTGTCTTCTTTAAATATCGTTCCATCAATAACATCGAGCTTCCAGTTGTCTGCACTTTTTACTACCTGATAACCTGTACCCTCGGATTCAAGTATCACCGAACGCAGTACCTCATGCCGGTTCAAAATTCTCCTCAATGTATGCTCTAATGCATCTTTGTTCAGCTTTCCCCTCATTTCAATAATTGATGGTACATGATACTGAATGCTTCCTTCAAGCTGATCAATAAACCACAATCTCTCCTGACTGAATGATAACGGGATCCTCGGGGGTTTCTCCTGAAGCGTTACAGGAGGCAGTACCAATCCCTTGCTTTGTGCTTCAAGATATAATGCAAGTTCGGATATTGTCGGGCAGAGGAAAATGTCTTTTATTTCAATCTCAATTTCAAGCTGCTTGCGGATTGCCGAAACAACTCTCATTGCAAGGAGCGAATGACCGCCAAGCTCAAAGAAATTATCGTGAATTCCTATCCTCTCTGCACCCAGCAACTCCTGCCAAATTTCCGCCAGAGCCCGTTCTTTTTCCGTAACCGGCGGCTTGTAATTTATACTTGTGCTCCTGAACATCTCTTCGCTCTTCTTCAGATAATTCTTATCCGTCTTTCCGTTGCTTGTCAGCGGGAAATTGCGAAGAGCAATAAGCTCGGACGGAACCATATAATCCGGAAGCTGAACTTTTAATTGCTCCTGTATGTCTTTCTTTAACATTACAAAAATATCCCTGAGCAGAGGAACGTTTGAAGTATAAATGGCTGAAGCTTCAATGTTATAGTGATAATCCTGTTTTACAAAAACATCTTTATCCCCAAGCTGCAAAAATAAATTTATCTTAAACGGATCTTCATCCAGGAAAAATCTGCACTTGTAACCTTTGGATTTTGCCAATGCAATAATTTCATAGATACCTTTACTCTCCCGGCTTGGCTGATTTATATATTCGGAAAGATCCCGGACGGTTTTAACCGTATTGTCTTTCATTCCTTTTTCAAGAAATATTTCTTTGCTCAGTCTCGGATTGGGAAGATCTTTGATTGCAATTATGGAGTTTCCTTTATTCAATTGATCGATTATGCTTACACTGCCTGTATCTTTGTCCCATGTTTGCCAATCCGGTTCTACTAATTCCTTTTCAATACCTACATAAATAACTGCTGTAAAACGGTATAATGTAAGCTCATTCTCATAATCTCCCTGCTTCCATTGAATTTCAATGTGAGTAATCTCCGGATATTGATAACGGAGGTTATAAAAATATTCCGGATTAAAACATAATTCCTCTTCTCTTGAAACTTCCTGCTCAACTCCCCAGTTGAAATCAGCAACGCTTAAAGTCTCCTTTGATTTTGCTAAATGCAATCTTCCCTTGAATGATTTTAATAATCTGTTATCCCTTACGTCACCGATTATGATCTTACCTTTTCCCTTCAGCATGGGAATGCTCTTTGCTATTATGTCGGATAAATATTTTTCCCCGGGGAAATACTGAACTATGGAATTAAGAATGATAGTATCAATCTTCTCATCTTTATCAATCTCAACTTCATGTGCAAATCCAACTTTCAGCTCTGTCGGCGGATAATCTTTCTCGCCTTTGTCGATCTGCTTCCTTATCTGATTTACTGATACTTCGGAAAAGTCAATGCCGATATATTTTTGAATATGACCTGCGATCTGATAATAAATCAAACCTGTTCCGCATCCGATCTCAAGCACCCGCTGCGGATGTTCGGATAAAATTAAATCTGAAATGTCATCCAGCCAAATGCGCATAAGTTCTTCGGGAATCTCTTTTCCGGTAAAGCTGTCATTCCACCCGATGATGTTGAATTCATAATCCGTATCTTCCGCTATATCAGACTTGCCGTATTCAATTTCGTAAAGCTCGTTCCAGTTGTCTATGTGCTTCTGATACAATTCAACTTCCCGTGTCTTCACCTCTTCCCACTTTGGAATATAATAAGCAACTAACTTATTTGTTGCAGCCTGATCCTGAACTATCACCACACAACTCGATGATACTTCATCAAGCTTGTTCATCAGGCTTTCTATTTCACCAAGCTCAATCCTGTATCCCCTGATCTTTACCTGATCATCTTCCCGTCCTAAGTAAACTATATTTCCTTCAGGCAGCCATTTGACAAGATCTCCCGTTCGGTAAAGTTTCGCATTCTTATTCTCTGCAAAAGTATCCGGTAAATATTTCTCCAGAGTCAATTCCGGATTATTCACATAGCCCATTGAAACTCCGTCTCCTCCGATGAATAATTCTCCCGCCACTCCAACCGGCACTAACTGCCCGGCATTGCTCAGTACATACAGACTAGTATTCGATAATGGTTTTCCGATTGGAATAATGTCTTCTCCGATAATCTTGTCTAACGGATATCCGATGGCATACACCGTTGTTTCCGTCGGACCGTAAACGTGCACAATCTTTCCTTCTCCTAAAATTGCCAGCGCTTTCCGAACATGCGATACCGATACAAGCTCACCTCCGAACAGCATCTTCCTCAATCCTTTTAATGAATGAGGATTAACATCAATGAAAGTATTAAATAAAGCAGTAGTTACAAAAATTACTGTTATATTATTTTCTTTGATCATTGCCGATAAAGCATCTACATCCGCTGCATGATTATCTTTTATCATGTACAGACTTGCACCCGTGAGCAGTGAACTGTATATATCATACGTTGATCCGTCAAACGAATAGTTAGACCATTGCAAAACTCTGTCACCGGGCTTGACTGCGATTTCACCTGTATCATAAACAAGCTTTATGATATTCCTGTGATTAACTGCAATTCCCTTCGGTCTGCCTGTCGTTCCGGAAGTAAACATTACATAAGCACATGATTCACTTCCGGTTGAAATTTCCGGTTCACTGTCTGAACTTGCAGCTGAATCCTTAACATCGATAACCTGATAACCGCTCAGCCCGCTCGAGTTGTATATTTCTTTTCCGACTGTTACAATGCTTTTGATCTCAGTGTCTTCAATTATGAAACTTAATCTCTCGGCAGGATAATCTGTGTTGAACGGAACATAAGCGCATCCGGCTTTTAATATTCCGAACATGCCGATAATCATTTCATTACTTCTTGAACAGTACAATCCGATATTCTCTCCGGGTCTGACCCCTTTTTCAATTATATAATTTGCAAGCTTATTTGAACGCTCATCGAATTCTTTATATGTCAGTTTCTCCTGACCATAAACCAATGCCACCGAATCCGGAGTTTTTAAAACCTGATCCCTGAACAGCTCCGTAATGCTTTTGTCTTTCGGATATTCGGAATAAGTGTCATTGAATTCATCAAGAAGCTGATGCTTTTCCGAATGAGTGAGCATTTGTAATGTTCCGATGCTCTCTTCAGGATTATTTACAATTGATGAAAGCAGTTCCTTGAAATGATTTATCATCCTCTGCATTGTATCTTCATTATAAAGATCTGTACAGTATTCCACTAATCCGTCAAGTCCGTCTTTTGTCTCGGTCAAATAAAATGTAAAATCAAATTTCGAGGTTGTCAATCCGTGTGTGTAATCGGTTAATTCAATTCCGTCGAGCTGTAAGTGAGAAACTTCGGGCGTGTTCTGCAATGCAAACATTACCTGGAACAAAGGATTGCGGTTAACTTCTCTTTCATTTACAACTGCATCAACTACTGTTTCAAAAGGTACTTCCTGATTTTCATAAGCTTCAAGTGTTGTTGCTCTTACCTGTGCAAGAAACTCCCTGAAAGAAAGCTGACTTTCTGCACTGCTTCTGAGTGCAAGTGAATTAACAAAAAATCCTATCAACCCTTCTGTTTCCTGCTGCTGTCTTCCTGCAATCGGCGAACCTACGCAAATATCCTGCTGTCCGGTATACCTGAAAAGCATTACCTTGAACGCCGCCATTAATGTCATGAAAAGAGTCGTGCCGCTTTGACGGCTCAGTTCAAGAATCTTGTCGGTAAGATCTCTTTCTATTTTATAATGTTTGAAAGCTCCGTTAAAGGTTTGTGATTCCGGTCTTCTGAAATCTGTCGACAGCTGAAGTGGTGCCGTGCCTTCAAGCTTGTCTATCCAGTACTTAAGTTTCCTGTCTAAGACTTCGCCTTTAAGATAATTTCTCTGCCACAATGAATAATCTGCATACTGCAGCGGTAACGGAAGTAAATTCGCCTCCCGTCTTTCTACAAACGAATTATAAAACTCAACTAACTCTCTTACTATGATCGATACCGACCAGCCGTCGGAAGCAATATGATGCACTGTCACAATAAGCACATGATCATCTTCGCTTAAGTCAATTAAATGCCCGCGCAGCATGTAATCTTCGGAAAGATTATATGGTGTGTTAATTAACTCCTTTATGTATTCCTGAAGCTTTACGGTGTCGTCTCTGAACTTTGCACCGTCCTCTTCATACAATTGCCAGTTATTATTTTCTTTAACATACTGATGTCCGATACCATCTCTGTTGCGGATTACTGAACGGAGAACTTCATGGCGGCTGACGATGCTTCGCAATGCATGAACTAATGCTTCTTTATCAAGCCTTCCTTTTAATCTCAATACCGCAGGAACGTGATACTGCACACTGCCTTCCATCCTGTCAATAAACCACAACCGCTCCTGACTGTAAGAAAGAGGAATGTGTTCAGGTCTTGGCTGAACTTCAATCGGAGGCAAAAGCGCTGCCTTGCTTTGATTCTCTATCTGTAATGAAAGTTCGGCAATTGTAGGATATTGAAATAAATCCTTTATCGCAATTTCTAATCCAAGCTTCCTTCGAACAGAAGATATTAACCGCATTGCCAAAAGCGAATGACCGCCAAGATCAAAGAAATTATCGTGAATTCCAACCTTATCTATTCCAAGCAGTTTCTCAAACTCCGCTGCAAACTTTTCTTCTGTCTCATTTCTCGGAGCTGTGTATTCACGACTGATCATTTCGCTTGCATCCGGATCGGGTAGTGCTTTCTTATCTGTCTTTCCGTTTGGAGTCAGAGGAAACTGATTCATCTCAACCCAAACTGAAGGAACCATATATTCCGGCAGCTTGCTTCTCAGATATGCAGTTACCTGTTCTTTATCAAAAACTCCGTCAGCAATTACATAACCAACCAGCCTCTTATTTCCTGAATTATCATCCTTTGCAAGAAATACACACTGTCGGACAAGTCCGCTTTGCTGCAGCACACTTTCAAGCTCACCGAGTTCAATCCTGTATCCGCGTATTTTTATTTGTTCATCTATTCTTCCAAGACATTCTATGTTGCCGTCAGGGAGCCACCGTCCTAAATCACCTGTCCTGTAAATTCTTGCTCCATCCTCATTGCTGAACGGATCATGTATGAATTTTTCGGATGTTAAGTCGGGTCGGTTTAAATATCCTCTCGCTAATCCGGCACCGCCAATTAATATCTCTCCCGAAACTCCTACCGGTACAAGCTGATTATCTTTGCTTAAAATTTCAATGTTCGTATTTGCAAGAGGTGTCCCGATAGTTACCGTTTCATCTGCGGTCAATTTTTTTATTGTTGACCATATTGTTGTCTCTGTCGGTCCGTAAAGATTCGTTACTGATCCTATCTTTGCAAGCTCGTCCTTAAGGTTTTCTTTTAACGCTTCACCTCCGACTAATATTTCAAGTGACTCCTCATTCTGCCAATCCGAATCGAGCAATACCTGCCACGTTGATGGAGTTCCCTGCATATGTGTCGGCTTGTTCACTGCTATGCTCTTAGCTAATCTGTATCCGTCCATTACAACTTCCCGCGATGCTAAAACTAATTTACCTCCGTTGATCAGAGGAACAAACAATTCCAGATAACAAATATCAAAACTGAATGTTGTGACTGATAAAAATACACTCTCCTGCTTAAAGTTTATTTTTTCTGTTATGCTTAAAAGTAAATTGATCAGGCTGCCGTGTTCAATCATCACTCCTTTGGGTCTGCCGGTTGAACCTGATGTAAAAATCACATATGCAAGCTGATTATGTTTTGTCTTTCCGGGTAAATTTCTTGCTGATTCTTCTTGTATCAATGACCTGTCTTCGTCTAAGTCTATGATCTCAACTTCTTTTAAACCGGATAACTTTGCACTGCTATCTTTCCCGGTTATAATTGTCTTAGCCTTAGAATCTTCGAGCATAAAACTAATTCTGTCCTGAGGATATTCCGGATCAATTGGAATGAATGTCCCGCCTGATTTCAACACACCCAATATGGCAACAATCATATCTAAGCTTCTCTCAATGCATATGGGAACTAATGTTTCCTTCTTTACTCCCTTGCTCTTCAGATAATGGGCTAACCGGTTTGAACGCTGATTGAGCTCTTTGTATGTCAGTTGCTCATTCTCAAAAACAAGCGCAATATTATCCGGAGTCTCCTTCGCCTGTTTTTCAAATAAACTTAAAACATTAACATCTTCAGGATACTCAACTGCTGTTTCATTAAACTCAACCAGAAGCTGATTTTTCTCGGGTTCTGTAAGCATCTTCAGCAAGCCTACCTTCTGCTCCGGATCTTCCGTTATTGAATGAATCAGCTCTTTGAAATGCTCTGTCATCCTCTGAATGGTCTGCCCGTTGTACAGATCTGTACAATATTCTAATATTCCCTGAAGACCATTGTTTGTCTCAATGATGTTTAAAATTAAATCAAACTGTGAAGTCTTTGGCTTGTGATCTTCAATCGAAAGCTTTACATCTCCGAGACGGATCTCAGGTACTTCCGGCGTATTCTGCAATGAGAACATTACCTGAAACAACGGACTCCTGCACATGTTTCTCTGACTTACCGTTGCCTCCACCACTTTCTCAAACGGTACATCCTGATGTTCATATGCTTCTAACGTGCTGCTCTTTACTTTATTTAAAAGTTCTGTAAATGAATCATTCCCTTTAACATCACTTCGCAAGGCAAGTGTGTTTATAAAAAAGCCGACGAGATTTTCAATCTCTTTATGCTGTCTTCCTGCTGCCGGAGTTCCGACGCAAATGTCTTCCTGACCGCTGTATCTGTAAAGCATTACCTTAAAAGCTGCCAGCAGCGTCATGAAAAGAGTTGTTCCGTTCTTCTTACTTAATTCCTGTATCTTATCCGATAAATTCTTTTCAATATTAAAATAAACAGAATCGCCTTTAATGCTCTGAATTTCCGGTCGGCTGAAATCAGTCGGCAATTGGAGAGACTCAACTCCCTTTAATTTTTCTTTCCAGTAATCAAGCTTCCTCTGAAGTAATTCACCTGACAAATAATCTCTCTGCCACATTGCAAAGTCAGCATACTGCACAGGCAATGGCAGGAGCTTTGTTTCACGGTTTTCAATATATGACTCATATAACTCCGCCAGCTCTCTGACAATAATCGATGTTGACCATCCGTCAGATGCAATATGATGAAGCGTTACAACAAGCACATTTTCTTCTTTATCCAATCTTATCAATTGGCATCTTAACATAGAATCTTTCGAAAGATCAAACAGCTTGCTTATCTGTTCAGCGATATAATTTTTTAATCCTTCATAGTTATCCCTGAATTTTATCCCGTCGGTTACTTCCAGCTCTAAACTGTCTTTTTGCTTTATACTTTGATAGCCGTCGCCGTCTTCTTCAAGTATTACAGTTCTCAGTACTTCATGACGGTTTACGATACTGCTTAATGCAAAAATTAAAGCGTCTGTATTTATCTTTCCCTTTAATCTTAAGACTGCAGGCAGATGATACTGAACACTTCCGTTTAATCTGTCTATGAACCATAGCCGTTCCTGACTGAATGAAAGCGGAATGCGCTCAGGTCTTGGCTGAACTGTTATTGCAGGTAAAAGCTTTTCTTTGTTCTGAGATTCAAGATACAATGACAGCTCAGCAATCGTCGGACGAAGGAATAGATCTTTCATTGCAAGCTCATATCCAAGCTCTCTTCTGATTGCTGAAATTACACGCATTGCTGAAAGCGAATGTCCCCCTGTTTCAAAGAAGTTATCATATACACCTATTTTTTCTAAACCAAGCAGCTCTTCCCATATAGCCGCTAATTTTTCTTCTGTTGAATTTTGCGGTGCAGCATACTGACCACTCAGCTCAGTATCAGGATCGGGTAAAGCTCTTTTATCAATCTTTCCGTTTGCTGTAAATGGGAGACTTTCAAGCTCAACCCATAAACCCGGGACCATGTATTCAGGAAGCTCATTACGAAGATATGATACAATTGACTCTCTGTTATATTCTTTTTCAGGTACTACATATCCAATAAGACGCTTACTTCCCAATCTGTCTTCCTTAGCCAAAACCACCGCTTGCTTCACATGCTCATGCTTCTGAAGCACACTCTCTATTTCCCCGAGCTCAACTCTGTATCCTCTGATCTTTATCTGATCATCTCCTCTGCCGATATATTCAATGTTTCCGTCGGGCAGCCATCTGCATAAATCACCTGTTCTGTAAACCCTTGATCCGGCTTCGTCGCTGAATGGATTTGTTATAAACTTTTCTCTCGTCAGCTCCGGAAGATTTAAATATCCGCGTGCTACCTGAACTCCTCCGATCAATAATTCTCCCGGCACACCAACAGGGGCTAACTGATTATCATCACCTGCAATGTATAGCTGAGTATTGTCAATCGGTTTGCCGATCGGCGGCAGTGAAGATGATTCATTGTTGATGTCTATTCTGTAACTGCTGACTACGTGCGCTTCAGTTGGTCCATATTGATTTATTAGGCTGATGTTACCGTTTCGCAGTAATGATTCAATATCTCTCGTGAGTTTTAATTGTTCACCTGCTGTGATTATTTCTTCGAGTGAATATGAATCTCCTCCTTGTGCTGAAATGTGCTCGGCAAGATTTTTCAAAACTATGAAGGGAACGAACAGATGGGTAATTTTAAACTCACTGATGTCCTTCATCATTTCAGACATGTCTATCCTGCGCTCTTCATTTATTAAATACAGCGTGCTGCCGAAACATATTGTCGAAAAAATTTCCTGAAAGCTTACATCAAAATTAAGACTCGTAAATTGTAAAACTCTTCTTTCTTTATTTACAAATTGCTTCTCCTGCCAGTTCAATAAATTCACTAAAGCGCTGCCTGGCATTCTTACACCCTTGGGTCTGCCCGTTGATCCGGATGTGTATAAAACGTAAGTAAGATTTTCGGGCTTACCTCTTTCTTTCAGGTTATCAATGCTGAGCCCTTCAGCTTTTGTCCAATCCCCGTCAGTTTCTATTATTTCAATGCCTTCAAATTTTATCTTTGAACTTACGTCTTTATTACTGATCATTACTTTTGCACCGGAGTCTTCAAGTATGTAGTTTATTCTTTCTGCAGGAAATGCAGGATCAACAGGCACATATGCTCCGCCGGCTTTCAATATTGCCAACACGCCTGCGATCATGTCAATGCCCCTGTTTATGCAAATCGGCACTAAAGTTTCGGACGTAACTCCTTTGCTTTGTAAATAATGAGCCAGTCGGTTTGATCTCTCGTTAAGCTCTTTGTATATCAGTTTCTCTTCACCAAATACTAATGCCAATGCATCCGGTGTTTTCGCCGCCTGCTCTTCAAAAAGATCTGAAATACTTTTTTCTTTCGGATACTCAACAACGGTATTATTGAACTCATCCAACAGCAGATGTCTTTCCGATTTATTCAGAAGTTCAATATCACCTATGCTAATCTCTTCATTAGAAATGATCTGCATAAACACATTTTCAAAGTGACCGCAGATTTCATTTACATATTCCTTTTTTAATAGTACGGTATTATAACTGAAGTTTATATCTATATCTTTTGAATTGGCTACTAATATTGTCAAAGGATAATTCGTCTGCTCCTGCATCTGAATGTTCTCAACTTTAAGCTTCCAGTCTTTTGACCTTATTATTTCACTGAACGGATAATTTTCAAATACTAAAATGCTGTCAAACAAATCTCCGTTAATGCCTGTCCATTGCTGAATGTCCTGCAATGGTGTATACTGGAAATGTCGTGATGAAACCTGATCCTCCTGTAATCTCCGTAACCAGTCTTTAATACTATCTTCGCGGTCAGCCTTCGAATGAAGCGGTAATGTGTTTATATACATACCAACACGCTTATCTATTCCCTGAATCTCATCAGGTCTGCCGGATACAACTACGCCATATGCGATATTTTTATTTCCGGTATACCGGTGCAACAAGTAAGCCCAGACTCCCTGTATTAAAGTATTTATTGTTAAATGATTTTTTTGCGCATAATGCCCGGCTTTAGAAGTAGTTTCAGCATCCATCTTTAAAAACACTGAATCATAAACTCCTGCGCCTTTGGTTCTCTGAGTGGTTGTACTGACAAAAGGTAAAAGTGTGCTTTGCTCTATGCCTTGCACATAATCACTCCAGTATTTTTCCTGCTGATCCTTATCGGTTCTCTCCAGATATCTAATGTAATCTTCATACCTGTCTTCTTCAGTTGCAGTTAATTCCTTACCTGATGATATAGTCTCGTATGTATTCAAAAACTCTTCTATCAAAATCGGCAATGACCATCCGTCATAAATTATATGATGCGCTGTCCAGTACATCCTGTAGCGGTCTTCACTTAATTTTATCAATGTTACTCGCATCAAAGGCGCAGTCTTAAAATCAAATCCTCTGTAAAAATCTTCTTCTTTAAATTTTTCGCCGGCAGCATTTTGTTCTTCCGCTGTCATATTACTGTAATCCAAAACAGCTACCGGTAAGTCAACTTTCTTATAAACACACTGTACCGGAATGCTGAATTCATCCGAATAAAAACCGCTTCTTAAAATACTGTGCCTGTTTAAAATATAATTCCAGCTCTCTCTTACTGTATTCAGATCCGGATTTATCAGATCACTGCTCAGCTGCTCAGTGTATGCTCCGGCTCCTGAATCATAAAGCGCATGGAAAAGCATTCCCTGCTGCAGACCGCTTAAACGGTACATACCTTCAACTGAATCTTTCCTTAACTTGCCGTTGAACGGCTCACTCATGAATCGGTCAAGTTCTTCATAACTTATCTCTGACTCAAGTCCGTAATCCGACGGAGTAAAGACTTCACCGTACTTTTGCTGATCAATGCAATGAGAGATCAATGACTCTAATGCATTCTTATATCCCGCTGCAAGTTTTTCAATTGTTTTCTTTTTATAATGACGCTTGCTGTAGCTCCAGTTTAATGTAAGCTCACCTCCTTCAATCATGCTGTTAACCGAATGAAGATAATTTACGGGCTGCTCCGGACTTGATGCCGCCTGCAATGAATCTGTGGTTACATTTAACAATTTATCAGTGCTGCCGGGATTATCAAGCTGACCCAGATAATTAAATATAATATCCCAACAATATTTCCCCCTGAGCTTTTCATCTTTGTTAATATAATTCAGTACACCGTATCCGAGACCTTTATCCGGCACACGTCGCAGCTGCTCTTTTACCGCTTTAATGGAATCCGGCAGACTTCTGTCATGATTTAACTCAAGCAATACCGGATAAAGAGTTGTGAACCAACCAACCGTTCTGCTCGTGTCTGTGTCCTCAGAAATGTTCTCCCGGCCGTGTCCTTCAAGCCCGATTGTTAATTTATCTTTACCGTTCCATTCATTTATTGTCAATGCAAGAGCGCATAGCAGAATGTCATTTATTTCAGTATGATATGCGCGCGGAACTTCCTGAAGCAATGACTTTGTCTTTGATGCGTCAAGCCGAATCGTCAGTGTCTCTAAGTCTTTTACACGTACAGCTTTTTCGTATTTTTTATCAACCGGAAGAGATTCAAATGTATCTGCAGCTTTTTCCCAGTAAGACTTCTGTGAGAGCAAACGGTTACTCGTACTGTATTGCTTCAATTCTTCATACCACTGACGGTAAGAGCTGCTCTTGTTTCCGGGTTCAGCTTTTCCTTTTGATTGAATCTCATTTAAGAATAATTCAAGATCATCAAGCAATATCCTCCATGAAACTCCGTCAACCGCAAGATGATGTATGATTATCAGCAAACGGTTATGTGACTGCTTTCCGGGAGTTTGAAATAATACAAACTTTGTTAGTTCACCTTTTTCTATATCAAGACTGCGCTGAAATTTCTCTGAGTGTGTCTTTATCTTATTCTCTAAAGAATCTTTCTTTTCTGAACTAAGATCAATTGTTATTAATTCAGCAGTCTTAGTTCCGTACTTCTGACTCCATTGTCCGTTTTTTTTATGATAAATAAATCGAAGTGCATCGTGTTGAGTAGAAAGCGTTTCGATTGCTTTGTTCAGCTCTTCCTGTAGTACAGATTTTTTTAAATTTAAAAGTACGCTTTGATTAAAATAAGAAACATCTGCATCCGTGTTTTCAAAATACCATTGTTGTATCGGCAGTAATCCGCAATCGCCTGTTAAAAGTCCCTGCTCTCCCTGTACATATACATTTGACTGCTGAGCAATGGCTGCTGACAACTTACTGATCGTCTGATGTATGAAAATATCTTTTGGTCTGAGTTCAATCCCCTGCTTGCCCGCTTCACTGACAACCTGAATGGTAATAATTGAATCACCTCCAAGCTCAAAAAAATTATCATTTATTCCGACCCGGTCTACGTGAAGAAGATCTTTCCACACTGATG
>CAYNTN010000012.1:20525-56056 GCA_964399995.1 uncultured Ignavibacteriaceae bacterium | reverse complement strand
AAGAAAAGAGAAAATGCATAAAGCAATTAATGAGAGTTTTGTAAATGTTTTCATTGTTTTGTTTGGTTAATGTGGGTTGTTTATTATGATGATTGCTTGTGTAACAAATATTTGTGATTTAAATTTACAATGTAACTTATCTTTTCATTTGTGAAAAAAATAAACAGCATGTACATATATAAAAAGGAAATGGAAGTAAACATTATCCAGTCCCCTTTCAAATTCATTTATTGATTCCGCCTTATTATTGGATTAATACTAATTGATGGAATGCCGTGCAGTATACAATCGAATGTTTTAGTGATTCAAATTAGCGTATGTAAAATATATAATCTGAATTAATAAATAAAGGTTAACTAAAAAATGACTGATTGAAATTCAACCAGTCCCTTTTCTGAAAATAATTTACCGGTAACTTTATCTATTCAAAATCTTCTTTTCATCTTTAATATCAGTTCGGATTTCCGGTGATGTCTCTTCCTTTATCAGATTCTCATTTATCTCCTTAATCTTCCTTTCATATGTAATCTGATTATTCTTCACATCTGCAACCGGACCTGCTCCTGCCGGCGCTTTCCTTGAAACAAAATTAGATGAATTATTCAATGCAATGAGAATATCAGAAAGATCAACACTCCTGTCACCGGTAAGATCATTCACATTAAATCCTGTGATAAATAAATTCGCTTCGTTGTATATCTGAATTATGTCGTCAAGATCCACAGCATTGTTCTTTACCACATCACCGCTGTAGATGCAGTAACGGGAGCCTTTCAAGATCAGATTATCTCCGAATGCCTTGTTCGCTGCAGTAGTGAAGTTGTAGGTAAATGATGTTCCTCTTGTATAAGATTCACCTCCCGATCTGCTCCACGTTTCTAAAATGTTTGGTCCTTTTACTACAATATAGTATGTTCCGGTCGGAGCATTTACAAAAGTAACAGTTCCTGAAGCAGTTATGGAATCAACAACTGATTTTCCGGAGTCAACTATTGTATATGGAGGAGCTGTGTTTCGCAAATAAAAAGTTGCAGAGTCTCTGATATTTAATTTTGTATTAATTTCATCAAAATATCCCTGCGCTGCAAACGTAATTGTTGCAGGAAGAGGTGACGGACTATTCGTTACATTAATATTTATGCTTCTTGTGTGTACTGGAGTTCCGATCAGACCATTTCCTTTTACTGTGATTGTATAATTACCTGCTGTTACTCCGCCTGAAGTTACTACTCTTAGTATCAGCGAATCAGGAAATGAATTAAGTGAATCGAGAAGTTCGCCTGTAGTTTTATTTAGAAAAGTTAACGTAATAGAACCCGCTGACGGAGCCGGAGAAACAGTTGCAGAAAAGAAAGCAGACTTATCATAGAGCTTTACACCGGGTACAGAAACATTATGGAAAGAGCTGTCCAAAAAATTTGTTAATGTATCTGATGCCGGCAGAACTCTCATAGCGAAGTCCGGAAAAAAAGATCCCATATTCAGAGCATTCCCGTTGCGGTGATCACCCCAAATGCTGAAAGCAACATCCTTGTTTCCTGTTATACTAGTGTAGTCTCCCCTATAACAATTTGTATTCGGACTGCATGGAGGATTCGGATAACTAAAAGTTACATTAGTTAATCTTTGATTTGGTTTGAATGTCTGACCGCCGTCTTCGGTATAAGTTGCATAAACATCAACGCCATAACCGGCCGGATTATTCCTGTCATCATACCAGTGAATGTACAATCTTCCCGTTTCCCTTTCACATGAGATTTCCGGAAACCACTGATCACTTGCTGTCGGATTCGGGTTATCATTAATTCTTGCTGCCGCTGACCAGTTAGCTCCCTGATTTGTAGAATAGCGGAGCCATACATCCGGCTTATTGCCGTTGCCCGGCGGATCGTTTGTTGCATAAACAAGATATAATCTTCCTCTGTATGGTCCGTTACTGTTATCCATTGCTATCTTTGGATGTGGTGCTGTTCTTGCTCCGTTTATAACAAATCTGCTGACTGTATTTAATGAGCCCACGTAACCAACAAAGTTCTGACTCGACATTAAAGTAAAGTTTGATCCTCCGTTGGTTGAGCGATAAAAGTTATATGTTCTCGCCGTAGTCGTGCCTGTGTTAGTTACATAAATAACGCACCCGCCATTTGTAGCACCGTTTGGACCGACTGCAATATAGCATCCGGGTTGTGTATTACTTGGAGTAAAAGTTGTTGTCCATGTTAAACCTGCGTCAGTGCTTCTGCCGAAATTTCCCGGTGTGATTCCTGCATAGACATAATTAGCATAAGGACCCGTTCCTGTGTATTCTGCCGAAACATGATTTCTGTCATTACCCGATACTGAAAGAATTGCAGGACCCCAGTTCAAACCATGATTAGTAGATCTGTAAACATACTGGCCGCTTACACCTGATGCATAGATCAGAATATTATTCCCGGTATAAGTAGTCCATGGATCACAGCAAGTTGAGGAATGATATGCAGGATTATTCAGAATCCAGTTAAGCCCGCCGTTAGTTGTGAAACGTGCATTCTGTCCGCCACCTCCTCTGTTCACACCAAAGAAGATGAGCAGCGGATTTACGGGACTTGAAGTTGCGCTTTGCTCCCAGTTGTCAACGCCAACATCAAAGTTATCAAAATCACCCATTGTAACAACTGACGGAGTATTGGGATTTGTGTTATCCCTCATCTGAAGATATGATTCGAGGGTCGGTTGCTCAATATCCGGGTTATCATCGTCAAAAACATGCCATGTATTCTGTCCCTGAAAAAAGAACGCTGAGATTAATAATGCAATCAGCAACAAAACTGAGTAGGTTTTTAATTTCATGTTTAATTTTGTTATAGTTATTGTTTGAAATTAATAAAATGAATTCTATTATTCCTGCCATTAATAAATTTTTAAAATAAAAAAAGGGACTGATTGAAATTCAACCAGTCCCTTTCGAAAATATTTTAAAGTGTAACTTTTATCTGTTCAGTATCTTCTTTTCATCTTTAATGTCAGTTCTCATTTCCGGTGATTCTTCTTCACTTAATCTGCTTTCATTTATCTCTTTAACTTTTCTTTCATACAAGAGATGGTTATCTCTTACAACTGCTACAGGATTGGCTCCGGCAGGAGCTTTTCTGGAAACAAAGTTTGAGGAATTATTCAGAGCAATCAGTATATCGGAAAGATCCACCGACCTGTCACCTGTCAGATCATTTACATTAAATCCTGTAGTAAATGAATTTGCTGCATTATAAATCTGCAGAATATCGTCAAGATCAATTGCATTATTCTTTATCACATCACCACTGTAAATACAATAACGCGAGCCTTTTAAGATCAGATTATCTCCGAATGCCTGGGTCGCTGCTGTTGTAAAATTATATGTGAATGCTGTTCCTCTTGTATAAGATTCACCGCCTGATTTGCTCCATGTCTCTAAAATGTTCGGTCCTCTTACAACTACGTAATATGTACCGGTCTGAGCATTGGCAAATGTAACTGTGCCTGAGGCTGTGATGGAATCTACAACTGATTTTCCTGAATCAACTATTGTATATGGAGGTGCAATATTTCTCAAATAAAATGTTGCAGAGTCCCTGATATTTAATTTTACATTCACTGTATCAAAATATCCCTGAGCAGCAAATGTTATTGTTGAAGGGACTGCGGCGACGAAGCTGGTAGTTTTACAAATGTTATCAAGGTACAGATTATTACCGAATCCGCTTCTTGCCCTGAATTTTACTTTGTTTGTTCCGGCAGGTAATGCTACTCTTCTCGTAAGCCATTGATTTGCAAGAGTCGGAGTAAATGAACTCCCTGATGCTGCAGTGGTTTTCATGGAAAGCGGGTCGCCTATTACATCGTTTGTTGCACCGCGGTATCTCGCGAGAGTTGTATAACTTGAACCTGCGTTCGTTGATGTCTCTATTATCAGAGAATCCACATTTGATGTACTTGTGTAGGGAGCATAAGAATAATCAAACTTCAGCGAATCACCAGCTATTGAATTTCCAAAAGTAAGAGTCACCAGTGATTGAATTACTCCGGCTGAAGCTGTCCAAAAATCAAACTTTGCAGAGCCGGTTCCGGTCTGATATCCGCTTACAGCATTTCTTGTCCAGTATTGTGTTCCCGTGAATTCCAGACTCCATCCTGTCGGCGCAAATGTTGCTGAAGTAAAATCTTCACATAAAACCTGATCAATGATTTTGAAAGTATACAACGCAGTTGAATCCCTGTTGTGCGCTAATGAATTATCCTGTGCAAATATTTTATAATAGATATTATCATTTATCGCTACATCGGAATTCAGTGAATTGAATGCGGCTGAGAAAGTATTTCCCGAAGTATTGATCAGCTTGAATTGTTTTAAAGGAGATGGTGAATTGATATACCATACAACCCATGAGGAATCTAATCCTAAATTATCTGTAACAGTAGCTGTGATTGTTGCAGGCCAGTTTGGTTTCGTCTGATCAGTCAAAGCTGTATGAGTAATTACAGGTTTTGTATTATCAGTCTGCGCAACAAACAGATTCAGGTTCGAAGGCGCGCCTGCAGGCGATGTAGCTGCTCTGCTTAAGCTGTCAGTAGTTTTAATATAATATCTGTAAGTTGCGGGAGATCCGTTACCCGGAATGTTTGCTGTCCAGTTATTTCCGCTGGAGTTTGTCATTAATAAACTGTCTGTAATATTCACATTATCTCTTGACCATAATAGCTTTGTCAATGACGGATTGATGCCTGACCCCGAAGGAGTAATTACACAATTTACTATATAGCTTCCGGCAAGCTGTTCTGTATTTGGCAGCGGAGTGTGTGATATCCCCGGTCCAAGATCTACCGATGTAGTCCATGCCTGCATTACACCTGTAATATCATCCATCCAGATCGGCCAGACTTTCCCGTTACCTGAAGTAATACCTATATAATCCCCGGCATATCCGGATGCTACACCGGAAAGTGTTAACTGCTTCGGTCTGAATCTGTGGTCACTTACTACAGCATCTGTCCATGTATCTCCGCCGTCAATAGAACGAGACAACATTACTTCCGCTGAATCGGCTGCTGTATTTCTGTTGTCATAATAGACTACATTTACGCCTCCAGTTTCATCAACTCTTATTGCATTATAAAACTGATACTTTCCGTTATTGAGAGGATCCTGATTAACCCTTATCCCCGCAGACCACGTTGCTCCTCCGTCAGTAGAACGATGTATAACTATATCAGGATCAGAGCCGGCCGGAGCTAAGTTTTTTTGTGATACTACAATATAGATCCATCCGTCTCTCGGACCGCCGCTTCTGTCCACATCTATTCTCGGAAAGCTGTTCATTCTGATTCCATATGGTGTGAAACCGGTACCGAATACTAAAAGACCGTTCATGTCAAACGCATTATTGGTGCCTGTAAAAGTAACACCTCCATTTGTTGATTTTGCAAATCCTGCAAAATCTTCAGGAGAGCTTCCAACTGTATTACACCATGTAAGGTAAACATCTCCGTTTTTGGCAGTTCTTATATCCGGCGCTCTGTTAATGTAACCCGATTGAGGAGTTATATAGGTAGTAGGTGCCGACCAGCTGACACCTCCGTTTGTAGTATAAGAGATTCTACCCGGATATGGTGAGCTAAATGCCGTGTAAACAACATAACTTCTGCCGTAATAAGGGCTTATGGGAGAATCATCTGTACCGGCAAAATTTTTATCTACAGAACCTGACTGAATTGTAAAGTTTGAAGACCATGTTGCTCCGTTGTTTGTAGAATAATTCCCGTACATCCCTGATGTTGTAAATCCAAGATGTGTCATTATAAAATTACCGTTTTTATCAATCGTAGGTCCCGGATCTCCCCCGTGATTCCCAATTGGAGATCCCTGTAATGTATCACTTCCAAACCAGTTTGCTCCTCCGTTTGTAGTGACATAAACACCTTCACTTATGAACAAACTGCCCGAGACGTTATTAATCGCATTTGATGAACCGAACATTATAAGCGGGTTAAGCGGATGTCTGCAGATTATTACCTCGCTCTGATAACTGTTTGACCTGGGTAATACTCTGATACTCGGATTCACTGCATAAACCCCGTTTGGATCGCTGATGTATCTGGTTACCGCATTCGGATTAAAGTAATCATATTCCTGCGGAAGCGGTGCAGTTGAAATAACACTAGGATCATAAACGCCCGTTTGCTGCGGCTCTAAGCTCCACTTCTGAGGCTTGTCTTCCTGTTTTTGTCCCATAAAAAGAAAAGTTCCAATGCAGAACATTGAAACAATTAATAATAATTTTTTCATCTTTGAAATGATTTAAGGTTTTAAAAATTGTATACGATTTTGGTATAACATAAAATAAATAATATGATAATGTAAATAAAGGTCATAGAAGAGAATTTCAAAATAATCATAAACCGGCAAGTTAAGACGTTATAATAAAGGAATAATTCTGTTTAAAATACTGAATAGCAAGAAGGATGCTCTGTACCGACAAAACTTTTTTAGAACGGTGATAACGCAGATTTAACCGATTATCGCTGATTTATATAAAAATGTTAATATAAAAGTGAATATCCGGATAAATTTTTTGACAAATAATAAAATCCGCTTTTTTCCGTTTAATCTGTGTCATCCGCGTTCCTTTTTGTCGGGTACATGAAGATACATGAAGAGGATGAAATCTCTAAAAGGTATTATTAACTTTGTTCTGATTTCATTATTTTAGTAACAAGTACATCCGTATGAAATTATTATGTCTGAGTGATTATAGTGATAAAAAATTTTATTTTAATAAAGAATTTATAATGTAATGGAATTTGATCTTCAGCCTTCTCTGGAAAATGACCTGATAAAGATACAGCCTCTTATGCCGGAAGATTTTGATTTACTGTTTGAGGTTGCTTCGGATCCGCATGTCTGGGAGCAGCATCCGAATAAAGACCGGTATAAAAGAGAAGTGTTTCAAAATTTTTTTAAAGGTGCGATTGAGTCAAAAGGCGCATTTCTTGTATTCGATAATAAATCAGATAAACCGATCGGGAGCTCGAGATACTACGGATTCGACAGCGAGAAAAAAACCGTTTCAATAGGATATACTTTCCTGGCAAAAGAACACTGGGGTACAACATATAACCGCGCTTTAAAAACTCTAATGCTTGATCATGCCTTCAGATTTGTGAATGAAGTTACTTTTCATATAGGAGCAGTTAATATAAGATCGCAGAAAGCCATCGAAAAATTAGGAGCAAGGAAAACCGGTGAAGCGGATATCGAATATTACGGCGAGGGAAAGAATAAGAATTTTATTTACATGATGGATAAAGAGACCTGGACTTCGATGAATAATGAACAATGATCAATGAGCAATGAACAATGAACAATGAACAATGAACAATAATAAGCAAATAAATTTTATATAACATTGTTAGGCTGTATTTTCAACTTTCAATTTTCAAACATTCAACTTCTAACTCTCAATGAGAACACACACTAAGGAAACACAGGAAATCCTTACACCTGAGCTTGCACTTGAAATACTGAAAGAGGGGAACAAGAGATTCATTAACAATATCAAAGCACACCGCAACTTGCTGGAACAGGTTAATGAAACTTCTTCCGGACAATTTCCTTTTGCGGCAATATTGAGCTGCATTGATTCAAGAACTTCGGCTGAGCTGATATTTGACCAGGGACTTGGTGACATATTCAGTATACGCATTGCCGGTAATATACTGAATGAAGATATTTTAGGAAGCATGGAGTTTGCCTGTAAGATTGCGGGCTCAAAACTTATTATTGTGCTCGGTCATACAAAATGCGGAGCTATTATAAGCGCCTGCGATAATATTGTTCTCGGTAATATAACTACTCTACTCAACAAAATTAAGCCTGCCATTGAAAAAGAAACAGAAACTCAGACCGACAGGAATGGTAAGAATGAATCATTTCTTTATAATGTCACGGTTAACAATGTTTTCATAACAGTTCAAAAGATCAGAGAGCAAAGTAAAATTCTGAATGAGATGGAAAAAGCAAATGAAATAAAGATCACAGGCGGACTGTATGATATAGAAACAGGACAGGTATTATTTTATGAGTGAATGAATTATTAGTAGTAATAAAAATGAACCCTCCTTTCACAGCTGAACAATTTTTCGAGGTTTTCAAAAACTACAATGAGTCAGTTTTTCCGATGCAGGTTGTTTTTTACCTGCTAAGTTTTACTGCAATATATCTCGTCTTTAAACCAAATTATAAGTCCGATAAAATTATAAGCATCGTTCTTTCATTTTTCTGGATTTGGATGGGCATTGTTTACCACATAATCTTCTTCTCTTCAGTTAATCCTTTAGCTAAAATTTTTGGAATACTTTTCATTATTCAGGGAATACTATTTATTGTTTACGGAGTTATTTACAAGAAGCTTACATTCAAGTTCAACCGAGACAAATATTCAATTTCCGGACTTGTTATGATTTTATTTGCTTTGTTCATTTATCCTCTTTCAGGAAAATATCTTGGTCATATTTACCCATTCTCCCCTACATTCGGACTCCCCTGTCCGACAGTTATTTTCACATTTGGCTTTCTGTTGTTAAATGAGAATAAAAGTCCCGCCTCAATTCTGATTATTCCATTATTTTGGACAATTTCCGGTTTTTCAGCTGTAATTTATTTTGGAATTGCTGAAGATACTTCATTATTAATTTCAGGATTACTGGCATTTTCGATGATTATGTATCGAAATAGGTCATTTTCGGCAGGTGAAAAATAAATTTTCATTTTATGACATAAGTCACAGACAAAATATATAAATAATTGTAAATTTGTGTGAGATCGAATTACAAAAAGGTCTGAATTTAAATTAATTAAAAAATAAAATGGAATCACACTATTACAATGTAGAAGTAAACTGGGATAAGGAACGCAGAGGAATTATGTGTTCGCCTGAATTAAGCAGTTCAAACGGTGAATCAAGGGATGGATGTATCGAAGTTGCTACACCGCCTGAATTTCCGAAAGGAATTCCGCATATATGGTCACCGGAACATTTGTTTACTGCTGCAGTAAGCAGCTGCCTTATGACAACATTTCTGGCAATTGCAGATAACTCAAAACTTGAATTTATAAGCTTCAGGTGCAATTCAAAGGGAAAACTTGATAATGAACACGGAAAGCTTATGATGACAGAAGTAATCCTTGAGCCGGTTGTAAAGATAGTTCATGAGAAAGACCGTGAAAGGGCTTTAAGAGTTTTGCAAAAATCAGAAGCAGCATGTTTGATTACAAATTCGATTAAGTCAAAGATAACATTGAATCCTGTTGTCGAAGTTGCTGAAGAATTAGTCCCTTTTTAAGGAAACTGACAAATAAGCAAACCCGGCTTTTGTTATTGACAAATGAGTCTGCGAATAAATTTACCAGTGAAGTTAACTGATACTTGAGAAAGTCGAGTAAAGCTTCTGGTTAATGCGGACACTGTTAAGTGAATGCAAAACAGTAAACAGTTCAAACTTGCATTTAAGCTGGAAGCAGTATATACTTTCCGGAATTGGATTATTGCTGCGGAAATTTTAAGCTTACATACATCGAATTCAACATTAAAAATTTAGTAAACAAAATGAAATGAACAATACATCGAAACTGACAATAGTCAAAACAATACATACTTTAATCTGGGTATTTTTTAATATTGTGATATTCTATATGCTATATGCAGTCATTGCAAATAAAATAGACACATTAGTTTGGATTGGGATTGGGATAATTATTCTCGAGGGAATAGTCCTGATGATTTTCAGTAAAATGTGTCCGCTTACGGTAATTGCCCGCAAATATTCAGATTCAGAGAAAGCTAATTTTGATATCTATCTTCCGCACTGGTTAGCAAAACATAACAAGTTAATATACACATCTATTTTTATCTTTACCATAGGCATATTAATTTTCAGAATTGCAGCATCGTGAAATCTAAAGTAAGACAAATAAAATTTTTTGCTAAAAATTCCATCAACTATAAGGATCTGTCAAGAATATTCTTACATTTCAAATAAATATGTTGATTTGATCCCATGCACCAATTCTCTGATATAAAACCCTGTTTACAATTTCAGAAACGTAACTAATTTGAGTCAAATCGAAAACCACGTTAAATAATTTTTTAAAATTTTTTAAAATTTATTAGATAACCTTTCATAATAAATTAAGAATTTATATTTTGCTTTCTATAAATCGAAGTAAAAATCAATTATTTACAAACAATAAAAAAAAACAGAAAATGAAAAAATTATACGTTTGTTTAGTTCTTTTCTTATTTTATTCAAATTTATCAGCACAAACCATCCAAATAACCGAAAGACTTCAAAACAAAATGAGCTTACTTAACCCGCTTCAATATACAAGAGTATTGATTCTGATGAAAGACCGGGTTGACATTGAGCAGCTTGATAAGGATTTGTATGAAATGAATGCACCGATAGAATACAGAGCACAGGTTGTTATCAATACATTAAGAGAAAAAGCGAGTCAGACTCAAACTTCAATTCTGAATTTTTTAAACACGGAGAAAGATAAAGGTAAGATTAAGCAGATTATAAATTACTGGATTACAAACATGGTCTTCATTGAAGCAACGCCGGATATAATTTACGCACTTACTAAGAGAAGTGATATTGAAGTAATGGATCTTGATGCTGAACTTGAAACCGACATGCCTTATGATCAGAGAGCTGCACCGGATATTTCGGAGTCAGTTGAAACAGGTCTTAAAGTCATCCGTGCTGATTCTTTATGGAGAATCGGAATCACAGGCGCCGGAAGAACAGTGATGAATATTGACGGAGGTGTCAACGGAACTCATCCTGCACTGTCACCAAGATGGTGGGGTAATAACGGAAGACAATGGTATCACTCATGGTTCGATCCGATTGCGCCTGTAAGTACTTCACCTTTTGACTGCGCTACTGGCGGAACTTATCACGGGACTCATACAATGGGAATCATGTGCGGAAGAAATACAGCTACAGGTGATACTGTTGGCGTTGCTCCCGATGCTTACTGGATGGCTGCCGGTGTAACAGATTGCCCCAGTGCATCTTATCCTTCTATGAACATTGCAGCTTATCAGTGGGCAATGGATCCCGATACAAATGCAGCTACAATGAATATGCCCGATGTTATAAGTTGCTCTTGGCAGGACCCGACTGCGACTGACCAATGCACAAGTTCAATTTACAGAACCGTGCTGACTGCAGTTGAGGCTGCTGGAATCGCAGTGGTTTTCTCTGCAGGAAATTCCGGACCGGGAGCATCCACTATAACTCCTCCAAAAAATATCAACTTAGATTCAGTGAATGTATTTTGTGTTGGTAATATAAACGGTTCGACATTAGTGATAAGCAATTCATCCAGCAGAGGACCTTCAATCTGCGGCGGAACTGGCACACTACTGATTAAACCTGAAGTATGTGCTCCCGGGACAAGCATAAGATCTACATGGTCAGGAACTTCTTACAGTTCAATAAGCGGAACATCAATGGCAGCACCACATGTTGCCGGAGCTATTGCATTATTAAAACAGGCAGCGCCGGGAATGACGGGAAGACAGCTCAAAGCAATTCTGTTTTCTACTGCAACAGACTTAGGCGCTGCAGGTGAAGATAATACTTATGGCAAAGGTCTTATAAATGTCTGGGCAGCATATAAGATGCTCGGTCCCGTAATTCAACATACAACATTATCAAATACGGAAAATCTGGCTGGTCCATATGCGGTTAATTGTACTATCACTCCATCTACCGTAGGTATTAATCCTTCGAAGACAAGATTGTTCTGGTCAAGGAATAATGTTTCAATTACTGACAGTGTACTGATGACAAATACAAGCGGAATAAACTGGACAGCAAACATTCCGGGTAACGGCTCGACAGCGACTTACAGGTACTACATTAAAACTACAGACAGTTCAGATAAAACTTCAACATCACCTGCTGGAGCACCTGCGAATTTGAATTTATTTGTTGCTGAAATTGATAATTCAAAACCTGTGATTGTTCACACTGCATTACCCGATCAGCCGAAAGCAATATGGCCTTCAACTGTCACAGCAACCGTTACTGATAATTTAGGACTGGATTCATCATGGGTAGTATGGTATAAAAATTCACCTTCACCTTTGAAGCAATTTAAACTAATTAATACAACCGGAAGTAATTTCTCGGCAGCATTCAATTCACTGAATTCAGATGTAGTTATCGGTGATAATATTTACTACAAAATATTTGCGCAGGATAACTCTATTGCACACAACAGGGATTCAACTTCATTATATACTTTTAAAATTACAGAACAAACATTGTGTGAAGATTTTACACCGGCTACCTTTCCGCCTACAAACTGGAATGTTGAATTCACAGGAACAAATTACTGGACAAGAAATACAGTGAGCGGATATCAAACAGGTTCAGGTTCGGCAAAGTTTGATTTCTGGACTGCATCAGCCGGAACAACTCAGTCACTTGTAACTCTTACTTTTGGAAATTCAATAGCAGGTGATTCGCTGAAGTTTGATTATTCATATGCTCCTTACACAAGCACTTCAAATGTGGACTCACTGATAGTAGAAACATCAACGAATGCAGGTTCAAGTTATACAACACTCGTGAGATACCGCGGTGCAACAAACGATGTAATAGGCGACCCGCTTTCGATGAAAACCACTGCAGCATCCGGAAGTTTATATACACCGACTCTTGCCAATCAATGGCTTTCCAGAAAGCTAGCTTTGCCTGCCGGGACAAACAAGATAAAATTCAGAGCCAGAAGCGGATTCGGAAACAATCTTTATCTTGATAATATTTGTAAAACTACTACAATCGTTGCAGCCGTTCCTTCAACAATTACATTTTTAGCACAGGGTTATTTTGACACCCTCAATTACAGATTAAACATTAGGGATTCTGCAGAATTTTATCTCAGAAATATTAACGTTCCTTATTCTATTATAGACTCCGGCAGGTCAGTCATTGATTCAATCACTGCTTCAGGAACAGTAACGTTTTCTAACGCTCAGACAGGTACTTATTATTTGGTAGTAAAAGGCAGAAACCTGCTTGAAACCTGGAGCAGGGCAGGAGGTGAATCTTATGTAAGAGGCACTGCATTTTCATATAATTTTACAAATGATCAGTCAAAAGCGTATGGAAATAATCTTATATTAAAGGGTGAACGGTATTGCATATATAACGGGGATGTCATAAGAAACGATGCAATTGATCTTGATGACATTATACAAATTTATAACGATGCAAATTCGTTTATTACAGGCTTTAATATTAGTGATCTTACCGGTGACAGGTCTGTGGATCTTTCCGATATACTTATCGCACTGAACAATTCTTCCAATTTTGTTTCAAGGAAAGTGCCCGCAGGAGCAGGTCCTGTTGCTGCCGTAACAGGTAATCATTTATTATATGAAAGAAAAATTAAGGAGATAAATGAAAACAGGATAAACGGCGAAGAATCACCGGGTATTAGAAAAGACGAAGAGCCGGTAATTGTTAAAGAGCAGATTCCGAATAAACAAAAATAAATTCGGGTAAATTTTCAAAATAAAAAAGGACTGTTTGAATTTCAATCAGTCCTTTTTTATTGTAATTAAAAATCTCACATTATTATTTTCAATTAACTCTCTGTAATTTTTGTTATGGCTCCTGTTACTTCATAAACCGGGCAATAAAGAGAATCCTCCTGCATTCTTTTAAAATACCGGGTTTTTAATTTTTGAAGTTCCTTTTTTTAAGTAAATCGAACCTGAGATGAAGTCATATTCACTGTCTAAAATATATTTCACGCTGTCCTTCTCAGTTAAATCAAGAATAAGGTCAGGCTTGTATTTGGTAATACTATAAGCGTTATCCCACTTAGTATGACCGGGAGCTATGACATCAATCCGTGGTTTACTCTTCGCGATATATTTATCCGTTTTTCCCAATAAATCAATTGAATATCTTTTCGAATAATATGGGACGGCTCCAGCCCAGATTACGGCAATCCTGGTATCTTCGCTTGTAGTCTCATTTAATTTCACTCCTAATTTTGTGTTATAATTATCCTGTACCAATAATATAACATTCTTCTTTATCCATGCTGAGTATGAAAATTCATTGGTTATAAAAAAAGTCAGTGCACATATCAAAAAAAAACTTGATCTGAGTGAAGCGGAGAGTATTCTATTCCCGGATATTTTTTTTAAATACGCCCCAAAAAAAATGTATGCAAACAGAATTATATATGCCAGGCTCAGAATCAGAAAAACCATGTTTTGTCCGGGAATTGCTGTGAGTCCTGAATATAAATTTTCAAAGACTACGAAAATGCAAATTAAATAAACGGTAAAAACAGAAGACGCCAGAATAAAGTCTTTGTTCAATTTAAACTTATGGTAAAGTTTTTCCAGACTTAAAGAGAACAAAATAATTAACAAAGGAATACTTACTGTGATAAAACGGTTAGTGTATGTCCGATCCTCAAATGCATCTCCTCCGGCATAAACTGTATACAGCGAAGTTAGTACAAACAATCCCGTTATGCAGAATATTCTTTGTTTATCGATTTGTTTAAAATAAATAAAAATATATAATACAACCGGTAGAATGATAGCAGTTAAGTTGTATAAATAATTCTGACCCAAAATTAACAACCCCGCTAAAAGTCTACTCAGAATTGGAATTTCCGAAAGCTTCAAATAATAAGTGTTTGGAAGAAAGTCTTCATAGTAGATAATTCTGAAAATTGTTTGGGCAATAATTACCCCTGACATTGAAACAACAAGCATCAGGAAAACTTTATTTTTATTTTCCGGCTGAACAGTAAAATAGAAGTAAAAAAGAAAAAATATTATAAAAATTAAACTATCGGCTCTCAGCAGCAGAATGCAGCTCAATACAAATATTAGTTTAACAAAGTTATTATTAGAAAACCCGTCCTGCAGATTAAAAATCAGCATGACAGTGTAATTTAACAGCAGGGTTAAAAATCCAACCTCCATTCCACGTAAAGTCCAGAATACCAGACCATAATAAAATGCAGTAAATATCATTGATAGAACTGTAACTGTAAAGGAATCATTTGATAATTTTTCTGCCAGGGATTTTACTACTAATAAGTTTAGTATTAAGATAACAGCACCGGAGATTAATACCAGCAAAGATATTTTAGAAACATGCAGATGAATCAAATGAAGCACTGCCATCCAGATTACCCACAATAGATTTGAATATCCCTCCACAAATTCACCCGGATTCCAAACAAGTCCAAAACCTTCTGCTAAATTCCTGGCATATCGCATCGATATCATTGCATCATCGAAAAGAGTATAATATCTTATTCCATCTATTGTAATTGATGCACGGAATATAAAACCAATGTAAAAAACTGAAGCCAGCAAAATTATCATTAAGTAAACGAGATTCTTCCTCGTAATAAATTTCATTTTACCTCGATGCATTGTATTTACTAATAATATTTTTGTTAGCGGGGAAACCGGTCCAAACGTATTTCACTATTACAACATTGAAATATTTTGAAATATTTGAATATAAATTGTTTAGTTTTCATTTAAAACCTCAATAATAATATTTATATTAAGTTAGATGATAGTGGCAATTTAATAATATCCATATCTTAAAATGTGTCATTCTCTGCTGACCTCTGTTTCTAAACATGCAGCATGAAATCAAATGATTCACAAACTCGTTTATTGATAAATCGTCCATTGAAGTCTGAAAATTAATATTTTGCATTAATAAATTTAAACTTAATAAATAAAAAGCTATGACAATTCAAATTAACACAGACAAAAATATATCCGGAAACTCAGAACTTCGTGCCCCTTTAATTACCTTAATTTCAGATGAACTTAACAGGTTCAGCAATCAGATAACACGTGTGGAAGTTCATCTTTCGGATGAGAACGCTCATAAGAGCGGAGCGAATGATATTCGTTGCCTGCTTGAGGCGCGAATAAAAGGCAGAAAACCTGTTGCAGTCACAAGCAAATCCGATTCCGTTGATAAATCAGTTGCCGGAGCAGTGGAAAAATTGAAGAAATCTCTTACCAGCATAATAGACCGGATGAGAAAACACTAAGTAATTACCAATGTTAGGCTGTTCAAAAACTGAAAAAATAAACGAGTAAAAACCGAATATTTTACCGCTATACTTTCTGCGTCAGCCTGTCACTGTCTTCACGCTCCCGGGTACCGGGTTATGTGCTGATAAAAAACTTATAATAAACTTAAAATACTTTTTTTATGAAAACAATATTAGTGACAACTGACTTTTCAGATTGCTCCAGGAATGCATTGAGATATTCATTGCGGCTTTCCATAGCTGCAAACTGCAGTCTGGTTGTATTTCATTCAGTTCATATCCCAAGATTTCCTTCAATCACTTCACGTGAATACAACAGGCTTGTTCATAAGGATGAACTCTCGAAGAGGCTGATAATGGAAAAGGAAGTAAAAGATGTTTGCCGGAAGCTTGCAATAAAATTTCCTTCATCACGAATAAAAATTGTTTCAAAAGAAGGTTTGTTTACTGTTGATAATATAATTAAAGCAGCAAGGAATTATAAAGCGGATATTCTGGTAATGGGCACACACGGAGCAGGCGGACTTAAAAAATTTCTCTTCGGAAGCAATACATCTGAGGCAATAGGCAAATCAGACATCCCTGTAATAGCTGTTCCCCATAAATATAAGTACAGAAAAATCAGAAGCATTGTTTATGCATCGGATTTAAAAAACATATCCAATGAGCTTAAGATTATTATTCCGTTTGCAAAGGCTTTGAATTCATCAATAGATATTTTGAATCTTGAATACGTCTGGGATGATAAAGTTTCGGTTCAGGAGATCTTAAGTAAGAATGAATTTAAAAAAGGAATCAAGGACTTGAAGCTTACAATAAGAAAAGCCAGCATAGATAAAACACTTATAGAACAGATTAAAAATTATATCCGCAAAAGCCGCCCGCAGTTATTAGTCATGATTCCTGAAGAAAGAAAATGGCTTGAAAATATTTTTATGGGAAGCAAAACAAAAGAATTCGCTTACAATCTTAGTATCCCGCTTATGTCAATTAGGAAAGCTGTATCAAGAAGAATTAAGAAATAAGAATTAATCAGTCACAAGTTAAATTCTACTCAAAATCGTAAGTAAATTATTGACCTATGAACTGTCTGAATTAGGATTCATAGGTTTAAAGGATTTTAGGATATTCGATAAAATAAATTAATAAACTTATAGTCTCAAAGAGAAAAGCAGAAATGAAAATTTAATCCTACAATCTTAGTAATCCTAGAAATCCTAATTCAGACTATATAGTAAGAATGGAATAAAACCTTTTGGTTCCGGCTATGCCAATTTAAGAATAAAAAAAATTAAGTATCTGACTCACATCTGGTGTTTGACTTTTCACAACTGACTTTTCTACAATATGAATATATATAACCTTAGCATAAAAGAATCAATTGAATCTCTGGATTCTTCGGATAACGGTTTGTCAACCGGGGAAGCTGAAAACCGGCTGAACAAATACGGGAAGAATGAGCTTACGGAAAAGAAAAAGAAACCCGTCTGGATGCTCTTTACCGGACAATTCAAAGACTTTATGATTTTGGTTTTGATAGCCGCTGCAGTCATTTCAGGAATAATCGGAGATCTAACCGATACCATAATAATTCTTATAATAGTTTTTCTAAATGCAGTTATAGGGTTTGTTCAGGAATACAGAGCTGAAAAAGCAATGGAATCATTGAAGAAACTCGCAGCATTGAAAGCCGAAGTTCTTAGAGACGAAAAGCCCGTTAAAATATCTTCGTCTGACCTTGTGCCGGGTGATGTTGTATTACTTGAAGCGGGCAATGCAGTGCCGGCTGACCTTAGATTAACCGAAGCAAACAGTTTAAGAATTGATGAGTCTGCACTTACCGGTGAATCAGTTGCATCCGATAAGATCAGTCACGAGATTACAGGCTCGGATATTTCACTCGGAGACAGACTGAACATGGCATACAAAGGCACGATGATAACTCACGGTAGAGGCAAAGGACTTGTCTGCGCAACCGGGATGAAAACAGAAATAGGCAAGATTGCCCTGATGCTTCAGGAAGAAGAAAATATTACCCCGCTGCAAAAAAGAATGGCTGATTTCGGAAAGAAACTATCTTACATAATTCTTTTAATCTGCGCCATGTTGTTCGGGATAGGACTGTTAAGAGGTGAAGAAACACTTAATATGCTGCTTATCTCCATAAGCCTGGCTGTTGCTGCAATACCCGAAGCCCTTCCGGCGCTTGTTACAATTGCCCTTGCAATCGGAGCAAAAAGACTTGTAAAACAAAATGCTCTAATAAGAAAACTGCCTGCTGTCGAAACATTAGGTTCTGTTACTTTCATATGCTCGGATAAAACAGGAACCCTTACTGTCAACAGGATGAAGGTGCATGAAATTCATGAAGCCGATATTACATCAGGTTGGTTTTCAGATAAATCTTTGTTTTTTATTTCAATGGCATTGAACAATGATGTAAAAATTTCAGCGGATAATAAATTATCCGGTGATCCTACTGAAATTGCGCTTGCAGAAGCTGTCATTCACAAAACCGGGCTCTCTAAATTTGAAGAAATTAAAAATCAATTACCGAGAGTTGCCGAGCTCCCGTTCGATTCCGACAGAAAATGTATGACTACTGTACATAAATCAGGTTCGCAATATCTGGTTATTTCAAAAGGCGCTGCAGAAAATATTGCCGATAAAATAGGTAACACGGAAGATAAAAATAAAATAATCTTACTGGCGGAGGATTGGGCTAAACAGGGACTCAGGGTGCTGTGCTTTGCTTATAAAATTGCCGATGAACTTCCCCAGACTTTTTCATCTGAGACTGTTGAAACTGATCTGAACTTTGCAGGGCTTGTCGGAATGATTGATCCGCCAAGAGAAGAAGTAAAACATGCAATTCAGGAATGCAGGACAGCCGGCATAAAGCCCGTTATGATTACCGGAGATCATCCCTCAACAGCAGCTGCCATTGCAAGGGAAATCGGAATTTACAGAGAAAGAGATTATGTAATCTCCGGAGCTGAGCTTCAGAATTTATCCAACGAGGAGTTTGAAGAAAAAGTAGAAAATATAAGTGTGTATGCAAGAGTTTCTCCTGAACAAAAGTTAAAGATAGTAAAAGCTCTTCAGAATAAAGACCACTTCATAGCAATGACCGGAGACGGAGTTAATGACGCTCCTTCATTAAAATCAGCAGACATAGGAATCGCAATGGGAATCAACGGCACTGATGTTAGCAAAGAGGCATCTGAAATGATTTTGCTTGACGATAACTTTGCCACCATAGTAAAAGCTGTACGCGAAGGAAGAAGAATTTATGATAATATTCGGAAATTTGTAAAATATATAATGACCTGCAACAGCGCTGAAATATGGACTATTTTTCTTGCGCCTGTCATTGGACTCCCTATGCCGCTGCTTCCGATTCATATATTATGGATTAACTTAGTCACCGACGGACTACCCGGTCTTGCGCTTGCCGGTGAAAAAGAAGAAAGGGATATAATGAAACGCCAGCCAAGAAAAACAAATGAAAGTTTGTTCGCCGAAGGAATTGGTTACCATATTGTATGGGTCGGCTTGCTGATGGCAGGCATCACGCTTGCAGTACAGGCTTATGCTTTGACTTCCGGTAATGAACACTGGCAGACGATGGTCTTTACGGTTTTATCTTTATCACAGCTTGGTCATGTTCTTGCCATCCGGAGTGAAAGGGAATTCCTTTATAAGAAAGGTATATTTTCTAATCTTCCATTGCTTGGAGCAGTTGCATTAACATTTTTTTTACAATTAGCAGTCATCTACATCCCGTTTGCAAATACAATTTTCAAAACTCAGCCGTTATCCTTTTCCGAATTGATTTTATGTATAGTAGCTTCCAGTATAGTCTTTCATGCAGTTGAATTAGAGAAATGGGTGAAGAAAAGGGTAATGAGCTATGAGTTTTAAGCTATGAGCTATGGGGTATGAGTTTTGAGCTATGAGGTATGAGGTATGAGCTATGAGGTATGAGGTATGAGCTATGAGGTATGAGTTTTGAGCTATGAGGTATGAGCTATGAGGTATGAGTTTTGAGCTATGAGGTATGAGGTATGAGGTATGAGGTATGAGCTATGAGGTATGAGTTTTGAGCGTTCATTGTTCATTGCTCATTATTCATTATTCATTATTCATTGTTCATTGCTCATTGCTCACTGTTCATTGCTCATTGTTCATTGCGTTCCCCAATTCACTTTAATGTTATGTTTTTCTGCATACATCTTCCCAATTCTGATCAGATTATCGTAAAGTTCCTTGAAGCCGTTGTAATACTTGTCCTGAATGGATTTATTAAAAGACTGTATCTCCGCTTCCGCAGCTCCGCTGTCAAATAATTCCGCAAGTTTAACATATTCGGTTTTGTAAACAGGCAGTATATATTCATATAAAGCCAGTGAAGCATTTATCATTTCCTTTGTATCATCGGTTTGCTTCAGGTCTTTTACTTTTTCAAAGTTTTCTTCAATAAATTTTATCTTCACATCCATCTGTTTCTTATTATAAGTTTTATCAGCTTCTCCCGACCCCATTTGTCTCAGTATGCCATTGCTTCCGAAACCGGCAAACATGTTCGTATTTAAAACTGCAGTGTTAAAATAAGTTTCCGGTGTTGTGCTGCTGCAGCTGAAGATTAAAATACTACAAAACAAAACTGTCATTGTCTTTTGTAAATTTTTTTTCATCTGTAATAGTTATTTTTTTTTAGAAATTGTTTTTGTAAGTATGCAATTTAAAATTTGCATTTTGAAATTTATAATTGTTCTGTCGTGGTTGTTAGTTGTTCACTGGCAGCTAAACAAAGATCCATTGCTTCGTTCATGTTCATTAATTTTCCTTCTTCCAGTAGATTTGACAATTGCTCAGCACCAATTTCTTCTGATATTTTATCTTTCACAGCCTGATTTAATATAACACCTTTATTGAGATACTTTTGCTTTCCTTCTTTGAAAAGGGATTCACTGAACCCATACAGCTTCAGACCATTTAGATAATTTTTATTTTTTAAATAAATTTTACCGAAACCGGCAATGACATCGGCCATAAAATACTCAGCGCCCGGTTTTTCCTTTTCATTTAAATATTCTTTATAAATCTCAATTGCCTGATCAAATCTCTCTGTTTCAGTGTATAATCCGCCGAGGTGAACACGGATAGGAAACAAATTCATACTATATCCGCTGTCTTTTGAGATTTTGAATGCTTCCAGCAGAATGTATTCTGCTTCATCAAAGTTTTTATTCTCATAATACAATTTCAAATCCGCAAGATGTGCAAGGTTGACGGAAATCAAATTCTGGTCATCTATCTTGCGGGAAAGATTCAAACTTTCTTCAGAAAGCAAGGCTGCTTTTTTAATATCTCCTTTGTCTCTTGAATATTTCACACTTAGACTAAGCAGAACGATTGCTGCAAGATGATCATTTTTCATATCCCTGCATATCTTCAGAGCTTCTTCTTTTAGTGATATTGCTTTTTCAACATCACCGAGATTGCTGACTATAAATGACATATTGTATAGTGAGTGTGCCCTGTCTTCATTCGAATTAATTTCAATGCTAAGCGCAAGAGCTTCTTCACTTAATTCAGCCGCTTTTTTATAATTTAATTCTGTATAATATTTTAAACAGAGAATATTAATTGCTTTAACAATTCCCTCTTTATTATTTATTTCCCTGTACAAATTCAAAGCTTCATTAGAAAAATTTTCGAGCTCGGTAAATTTTCCTAGATCATAACAGTATCTTGCAATTCTCACACACAAATCTGCTTTCAGCTTTTTATCATCGCCCGGTATGGAATCAAGTACTTTTATAGAAGACTCAAAACCTTCCTGGAAGTAACCCTTGTTAAGCCAGAAGTCGAACATGTTTATTACCAGTCTTACTTCGTCTTCCGGGCAGTTATCCGTTGCCCATTGTATGTTTCTTCTTATATTATCAAGTTCAGGGTCGACAAGATTCAGCCAATCGAGTTGTCTCACTTTTTTCGCTTTTGCAAAGGAAGATAAATTCAGGAAGTAGTCAAAATTTTTTCTGAAGTCTTCCGTATTGCCGGCGAGCTTTTCAAGTGCATAATACTTAATAGATTCAAGAATGCCGTACCTTCCCTTACCGTTGACCTCGTTAAATGTTATGAGTGACTTGTCATGAAGACTGTTCATCAGATCAAGTACTTCATACCGGTCAATAGTTTCATCACTGCAAATTTCTTCTGCTGCTTCTAAAGACCATCCTCCCATGAAAATAGCGAGCCTCTGCAGAAGCAATTGCTCATTTGGATTCAACAAGTCATAACTCCAGTCAATAAGCGCTCTTAAAGTCTTTTGCCTTGGCAATGCCGTTGTGCTACCTCCGGTAAGCAGCTTAAATCTGTCATCAAGCCGTTCATAGATTTTTTCAACCGGAAGGACATTTACTCTTTTTGATGCAAGTTCAATTGCAAGCGGAATTCCGTCAAGCTTTTTACAAAGCTCGGCAACGGTATAAATATTTTCCTGGGTCAGTGTGAAATTTGGATTAACTGAATTTGCTCTTTCAAGAAAGAGCTTGACTGATTCGTATTCCGATAGAGATTCAAATGATTCATTTTTAATTTTGTCAGGCATTGAAAGCGGAGGAATTCTGTAAATTGTTTCCCCGTGAACATTAAACGGCTCTCTGCTTGTTGAAATGATTTTCAAATCAGGACATGAGGTCAGAAGTGATTCGGCAATCTGAGCGCATTTTGTCAATAAGTGTTCACTATTATCAAAGAGAAGAAGAATTTTTTTATCTTTTAAAAATTCTTTAACTGTTTCAAATATATCACAACCGGGATCTTCTTTTAACTTAAGAACAGTTGAAATTTCCTTGGCAACAAGTTCTGGATCGGTTACCGGAGATAATTCAATGATCCAGACGCCGTTTTCAAATTCATCTATGAGTTCTGATACAAGCTGAATTGCCAAACGCGTCTTTCCTGTTCCGCCGGCTCCTGTGAGTGAAATCAGCCTGATACCTGAAAAGAGCTTTTTAATCTCATCTATTTCCTTCCTTCTGCCGATGAATTTTGTAACGGAGGATGGAAGATTGTTTTGACGTGCATCAAGACTTTTTAAAGGAGGAAAATCCGTAATTAAATCTTCTGCAACTATCTGATAAATATGTTCCGGAAGTATAATGTCTTTAAGCTTTCGCTTTCCGAAGTCTTTGAAAGAAATCTTAGCTTCCTTATTATTCTTAAAGACATCATAAATTTCCTGTGTTACGAGGATCTGACCACCGTATGCAACAGACATTATCCTTTGAGACCGGCTTAAGGTTACATATCCGACATAGTCCTGATTAACAAACTCCGCTTCACCTGTGTGAATTCCCATTCTCACTTTGATCTCGGTATCCTTCCAGTCGGTTGAGTTCAGGCGATGCTGAGTTTTGATTGCTGCATTTACTGCATCCTCAGTCGTATGAAAAGCACTGCAAAAAGAATCTCCGACTATTTTAAAAACGAATCCGTTGTTTGAATCAATTATTTCATACAATATTTCGTGATGCTTACCGAGAGCTTCAAGATATGCTTCATTATTTTTCTGTGCAAGTTTAGTGCTGCCTTCGATGTCGGTAAATAAGAATGTTACGTTACCTGTCGGAATGGTATTCAAATTTGGGATATAAGAATTTAACTATTGCTGAATGCAAATTACGAATATTAAATTGAACATTGAACATAGATAATCAAACATTAAGAAATCATTAACTTATAAAAAAAAGTCTAAATTCAAAAAATAATTGAGTGTGACTGTACTTTGAAATAAGATTGATTGCATTTCACTTTTATATAAAGTATATTTGCATTGTAAAAATTCCCTTGCAATTTCTTTTATAAGTGAAACTCAATAAATTAAAACAATTTCCATTTTATAAATAAAAAAAAAAATCATGAAAATTATTATTAATTTCATCTGTGTTTTAACTTTTATCTTTCAGTTTCACATTACAGCAATATACAGTGCGTCTAAAGGTGAAAGAACTAATAACTCAAAAGACATATTGGTAATTAATCCGCTGTATGATCTGCGAGTGGGGAATTTTCAGACCGTGACTGCTGGTCTCGGGTTCAATGCAGTATTTTTTGATTTTTATATCTATCATACCAATTTACCGGATTCAGGGCCATTTGAATATGCAGCCGGGCAATATTCACTGTATTTCAATCCTGCAATAGCAAACGGCGGAACACTTTCATATGAAATAGTTCCTAATTCAACTGAATTTACAAATCCTAATGCAGCACCTGTGACTGCACTCATTTCCGGGAGTCAATTGATTCTTGAAAGGAATGTAAATTTAGGCGGTAACGGACCCATTGTATCTTCAATCTACCCGGGAACTCGAATTATAAAAGTAAAATTATCAACCACAGCTCCAGAGTTTGATTACCAGTTTTTAAACTTTTACTGGTTCGATCCTAATGGCGGAGATTCTTATACACAGGTTTTTGCTTATATAGAATCACTCATTACTCCTGTTACAAACAGCGGAACATTCATCATAGACTCTACAGCTAATGTTTTGCCGGTTGAATTATCAAACTTTTCCGCAATCACGAACAGAAATAATGTCAGATTAAATTGGTCAACTTCATCAGAAATAAATAATTCGGGATTTGATATAGAAAGAGCTCTTACAAATGATCAATGGGAAAAAATAGGTTTTGTAAAAGGTAACGGTACAACTTCCATCCCAAATCAATATTCATTTAATGATAATAATTTAAATTCAGGGAATTACCAGTACCGGCTCAAACAAATTGATTACAACGGTAATTATCAATATTATGATCTGCAAACAGAAGTAAAAATCGGAATGCCAACCAATTTCAGTTTAAAACAAAATTATCCGAATCCTTTCAATCCCGTTACAAAAATAGATTATGACATTCCAAACGATGCATTTGTAAGCCTGAAATTATTTGATTTAAACGGCAAAGAACTCAAAAATCTGATCAGCGAATTTAAAAATGCCGGTTATTATTCGGTTAATCTGAATGCTTCCGCACTTCCAAGCGGAACTTACTTCTACAGACTGGAATCCGGAAATTTCGTTTCAACGAAGAAACTGGTAGTACTTAAATAATTACTAAATTTTTCAATTCAATCTCTTTCCTGCTCGTTATAGTCTTTGATGCAGGGAAGAGATATTTTTTTTCTCTAAGAAAATGGATTATAACTTTTAACTAAATCATGGTGAAAAGTAAAACCAATCCAAAATCAATTGACGATTACATCTCAAGGTTTCCAATAGAAACTCAGAAACTTTTAAAGCAGATCAGGACGGTAATCAGAAACTCTGCTCCTGATGCAGAAGAGACCATCAAATACGCTATTCCGACTTTTGTGTTAAACGGTAATCTGGTTCACTTTGCTGCCTATAAAAATCATATCGGATTTTACCCTGCTCCATCCGGAATTGAAGCATTTAAAAAGGAGCTTTCTTCATATGAAGGATCAAAAGGTGCTGTAAGATTTCCTATAAATAAACCAATTCCACTAAAGCTCATTACCAGAATTGTTAAATTCAGGTTAAAGGAGAACACTAGTAATTAAACAATTCGGAATCAGATGTTTGTTTAAAAAACATTTGGCAATGCATTTAAAAATTTAACTTTGAACATTAAAACAAACATAGTAGCGCGAGGTGTTCTCATCAGAGGAACAAAAGTGCTTGTTGCTTACTGCAAAGGAAGCTCAAACACTTTTTTACCCGGAGGTCAAATAGAGCCCGGAGAAAGATCGGAAGATACTCTTAAAAGAGAATTATCAGAAGAGCTCGGTTTGAAAATTTCAGTTAACAGATTTCTTGGTGCTGTAGAGCAAACCTTTACAGAAAACGGGAAAAATCATCACGGAATAAATCTCATATTTTTAATCGATTCGGAGGATAATTTGGAACAGCTGAATTCAAAAGAAAATCATCTGGATTTTTTCTTTATCGAATCAAAAGAAACAGGAAAAATGAATCTTTTACCTTCTCCGCTTCAGAGTTTTATTGAAGGATTAATTCATGGTCGCAATGAGATATGGTGGAATTCAGACTTTAAAATGAGTGTTGACTGACTCAGGTTAACCGGGATCTAAATAAATGTTTTTTTTACCGTAAATAATGACATAAAAATACATTTCAATTTTAAAATAATAATGTTTAATATTTAAATAGAAATATTTTTACAAACTTTAAATCGGAAATTGTTTAAATGAAAAAAACAATTTTACTATCATCATTAACATTAGCATTTGCTTTGAATTTATCATTTGCTTCACCTCAGATAAGTTTCGAGGAACTAATGATTCTTTCAGAAGAAAATCCGCAAACCGAAATAAATTCAAAAGTTCTTTCAATTAATCTGGGAAATCCTGTGTCAATAATATCAGCCCAGAAAATCATAGCTGATGTAAAAGGCACTGAAAACGGAAAACCTGTTTATATAGTAATTACAGACTTTCTTAATCCTTACAATGGAGGATATACAGCATTTTATGAAGAGCTGAAATCAAGAATTGATTTTTCAAATTCCCGCATTGACTTTGGAAACGGGAGAATTACAGATAACACGGGAGGCGTGTTCAATCCTGTTTTATCACATTTATCTGCAGCTTCGAAATTTATCATGGTGACTGATTCAGGTAATGACAGGGTTTATATTCTTGATGCCCAAAACGGAAATCTCATTGACACAGCTTTCATTCCTCAAACAAGACCTCAGTTTAACCTGCCAAAAAATGCAATACAGCATTTCAACGGTATAGATATCTTGGTTGCAGATCAAAATAATGATGTTGTTCAGTTGATCAATAACAACGGTACTTACAATATAGTCTTTGCTCCAATCGGCGGTCCGATTACTTCAATTTTAGATAACATAAGAGGGATCAGCTACAGAAGAGATGCAAACGACAGATTGCTGGTATCCGTCGGAGCAGGGACAAGTATCAATACAATTCAGCAGTTTGATGCTGCCGGAAACAGCTTAGGATCTTTCATTGCAGGAAATATTAACAGCCCGTTTGATGTCCTTACAAGAAACAGTGATGTACTCATTTCAAATTTTTCCGGAACTAACAGAATATCAAGATTTGATCAAAACGGGAGTTATATCGGGAGTTTATACACCGGGGCACAATTTGCAGCTCCTGAGCAATTAATAGAACTTCCAAACGGTTTCATCGCAGCAGCAGCTTTTAGCCCCCCATCGGGAATAGCAGTGCTTAACGCTAATGGAACTTTTGTAAAGTTGATCAATACAGTTACCGGAAATCGCGGAATTTATTTGCTGGGAAACGGTCATTATGTAACGACGAACGGTACCGGTGTGCATGAGATAGATTCCGGGAACGGATCATTGGTAAGGACAATAGTTTCCGGTACCTCTTTCCAGTACATTGATGAGTACAGAACACCAACCCCGCAGCTGAGATTAACAATTAATTTTGAAGCGTGTAATTCACAGGATACAGTCGTTGTCCAGATAAGAAGAGCTGTTTCGCCATATGGGTTTATAGAATCAATCACCGGTCTCGGCGGTCAATCGGTCCCCTATGTTTTTAACTATTCAAGTCCGGTAAACGGCACTCCTTATTATATTGTTGTCATGAACAGAAATTCAATTGCAACATGGTCAGCGAATGCAAATTCGTTTATATCAAATTATTTAAACTACAATTTCACATTTGCTGCTTCTCAAGCTTTCGGTAATAATATGATCGATGTCAGCGGCAAATGGTCTTTTTATACCGGAGATATCAATCAGGATGGTTCTGTAAACTTAACGGACATTGTTGAAATATATAATGATGGTTCGAATTTTGTAACCGGATATAATGTAACGGATTTGAACTGTGATTTTGTTACAGATCTGACTGACTTAATTGTCGGATCCAACAATTCACAGACATTTATTTCAGTGATAGCTCCGTAAAGTCAGCAGAATCGAGAAGAAGTTTGTTAACCTAAATGTATAAAGGATCAAAAAATTAAGATTCTGAAAAAATTCAGTGTAAGAGGAGGGTAAACATACGGTGTTAGCCAATCACGTTTAGCAAATATTGATAAATCTTCTGTATGGTAAGGGTTTAGATTCTGATCCAGGCAATTTACACTGTAGTGATAGCATTTATAATCCCACATATAATCGTTTACATTTGCTGTCAGGTCCCATATTACATATGCTGCATAAATAATTATAATAAATGTAAGAATCCTTGATGTTCTTAGATTAGCCATTCAGTGCAGATAAAATAATTTCCTCAGAATATTAAAATCAGCAGTTAAAAACAATTATAGTTCGCAAGCAGCGAGTGTGTGTACAGTATTTAAACAAAAAAACCCCGCACAGTAAAACATGCGGGGTTTAATTAAAGGAAGAACAAATATGAAAGAACATTGCCGACTGGCGTCGGCATTACAAATATAAACATTTTTTTTATAAAAAAAAACCTTTTTTTGTATACAATTATTTTTAGAATTTTTAGGTAAAAAAATGTACTATGAGAGTAGTTACTCCAGTTCCACATTACAGGTAATTTATTTGAGTTTATACTGAATAAATCAATTCTCCGGACCTATTGTACTGTTTGTCAGATGGAGTTGTTCTGCGAAAACTGCCTCCTTAAGTTATCGTCCATTCTCAAATTCTCTCCCTTTGAACTTTTTTTTCAAAACCTGACATGGATCATACCGACTTTCATTTATTTGTTTTAATTTTAACATATAATAAATGAAAGGCAGGGTATTAAAATGAAAAACATGAAAAAATTTTCATGCTTTAAAAATATTTTCTTTTTATTAATCTTATTGATGCTTGTTTTATTGTTCTATGGTAAATCTTATTCACAGCAGTGGTCAGGATTATCTTACGGAATGGATCACTGGGTACACGCTCTTTGCGTTTACAACGGTGAACTTATTGCCGGAGGACAATTTACACATGCAGGCGGTGTTCCGGCAAATTACATTGCCAAATGGGATGGTATCTCCTGGTCTCCTCTTGGCTCAGGAGTGAATGCTGAAGTTGACGCGCTCTGCGTTTATAACGGCGAGCTGGTAGCCGGCGGACATTTCACAAACGCCGGAGGGATTGATGTAAACTTTATAGCAAAATGGAACGGATCAGCCTGGGACGATGAGCTCGGAGGTGTCGGCAGCATTGTCGCAGCGCTTACTACTTACAACGGCAAACTAATTGCCGGGGGATATTTTACTGACGCTGACGGTGTACTTTGCAGGTACATAGCAACGAGAGTATCAGGAGGATGGCAGGAATTAGGCGGAGGAATGGGAGGTTCGCAGGGACAGGTTATGGCTCTCGGTCATTGGGGTAATGACCTTATTGCAGGAGGATTCTTTACTACGGCAGGCGGACAAACTGTTAACCATATTGCGCGCTGGGACGGCACTTCATGGCATCCGTTGGGATCAGGTATCAGCAACATAGTTTATTCGTTAGCAGAATATAACGGAGAATTAATTGCCGGAGGTTTATTTCTAAGTGCCGGCGGCAACAACGCAAAAAGCATAGCAAAATGGAACGGCAGTACCTGGGCTCCTCTGGGAAGCGGAATCACAGGTCCGATATATCAGTATGTTTTCGGATTAACTGTCCTGAATAATGAACTCTATGCCGGTGGTTTATATCTGACAGCAGGAGGAGTTACAGCAAACGGAATTGCAAAATGGGACGGGAACTCATGGTATGGACTTGACGGCGGTTTGTATTACGGAGGTTCCAATGCATACGGTGCATTTTGTGTAGATACTTTTCAGAATAAAGTTATAGTCGGAGGACTTTTCACTACAGCCGGAAGCGTTGGTGTCGCTCATATTGCACAATGGGGTGTTCCTCAAACCGGAACTTTAAATATTACAGCCATACCGGAAGGATTTTATAATGAAGCTTCCAATACTCTGAATCAAAGTGATGCAGTGGAAATAGCACTGTTTCAGAATACTTCACCATTTAACTGGATTGCTTCTGCTAATGGGAATATAGATTCAGTGACTCTGACAGGAAGCTTTCAATTTACTGAAATTCCTACCGGCTCATATTATGTCGGCGTTTATCACAGAAACAGCATTGAAACCTGGAGCAGTACGCCTGTAAATTTTGTATTAAACGGAACAAGCAGTTATGATTTTACTACTTCAGGTGCTAAAGCCTATGGAAGCAATATGATTCAGGTAGATGCATCTCCCGTCAGATTTGCAATTTACAACGGGGATGTGAATCTTGACGGAGTCATTGATGCTTCAGACCTAATTGACGTATATAATGATGCAACAAACTTTGTCACCGGATATGTAAGCACTGATGTAACCGGGAATAATGCAGTTGATGTTTCAGATATCATAATTGTTTATAACAATTCGAATAGTTTTGTGATAACAATAGTGCCGTGAGAAGTCAGACGTCAAATGTCAAACGTGAGACGTAGAGCATAAAACGTCAAACATAAACGTCAAAAAGTCAGACGAGAAACGTGAAACGTTTAACAATAAAACTTTTAACTTTCAGCTTTTAACTTAACGTTTCGTTTTCAAGTCTGACGTTTGACGTCTGACGTTTTTTAATTTCCCAGACCTCGTCTGTTCTTATTTACTTTCTGAGTCTCACTTTGCATTTTCCTTGCCTCTGTTAATTTATTCAGATATTCATGAGAAGGCAATGGATTCCAGTTTGGAACATATTGCTTAATTTCCTGATTTGGATTTTTCAGTTGTTCCCTGATTCCTGCTTCATATTTTTCCCTGCTCAAAGCATTTTCAGAAATCATGTTATTTGAATTGGCTGGTACCGGTCCATCAGCTACAAAGTCAGCTCCCGGAGGTGCTTGTCTCTGAACAAAATCAGTACTGTTATTGTATGTCAGCAGTATGTCATTAAGCTCTACTATGTTATCACCGGTAACATCAGTCTGAACATAACCCGTAAGGAATTCATTAGACGCATTTGAAACAAGAAGAACATCATTGGCATCTACGAAATTATTTTTGTCAATGTCTCCGCCGAAGTTTCCGAAATAACCAAAACCAGGATCTACCAATGCCTGATTATTTCCATAGACTATTATGTTATTGTTAATCAGATCATAAGAAAAAGTTGTGCCTCTCACATAAGTTGGTATTCCGGCATTTGTCCATGTTTCAATGGAATTTCTGTGTTTGAAAACAAGATAATAACTGCCATTGAGAGCCCTAGGGAAGACTGCATACTCACAACCAAAGTTTAAAATATACATCAAAGAGGAATCAACCGTTACATTGGGATAATCGGTTCTCTTCAAATACATCCTGATTGTATCCTGTATTACATTTGGAGAAGGTGTCGGCCTGTAAAATCCTTCAGGCATGTCGCACAGGAAATTGGAAACAGGTGTTGCTAAAACCTGTACGCATAAATTATCTACATATAAATTATTTCCATAACCGCTCTTGGCTTTTAACCTGACTTTGTTTGTTCCAACAGGTAATGAATAAATCTTCGGCCGCCATTGAGTATTGTTTGGCACAAAAGGCGAAGCATTCGGAGGCGCAGTATTAAGCTCTCCCGTTCCGTCATATTTTCCTAATAAGGTCGCTATTGTAGTATAGGAATTCCCTGAATTGCTTGATACTTCAATTAATAATGTGTCAGGACCAAATGCCGGGCTTGAATACGGCGCATATGCTTCATCAAAAGTTAAATAAGTATTTGCTGCGGCTGCAGTAAAATTGTTTGAAACCAATGACTGAACTATCGGTAGTCCGGGTCCTGCATTGTAGAAATTAAACATTGCTGACCCTGTTCCAATACCGTAAGCAGAAACATTGCTTCTTAACCAGTAATTTGTACCTGAATATTCTTCAAACATTGATGCAGGGGGAAATTTTACTCCGCTAAAATCATCACACGGCGCAGCACTTACGGATGTATTTACAGTTAAAGTAACTGTTCTTTTATGAACAGGCGTTCCGTTTGAACCTTGTCCCGTAACGGTTATTGTATAGTTCCCTGTTGGTGTGACAGTTCCTACAGTTTTTACTTTCATGAATTTTGAATCCGGATAGCTCGATAAAGTGTTGCCTCCGAGAAATTCAACTTCAATACTGCCTGTTGACGTAGCGGGAGTAACAGTAGCGCTGAATGTCGTAACATCCGTATATAACTTCACAGCCGGAATAGATATTGTAAAATTTCTGCTGTCGTTAGTCTGATTGACTGTCTGAGATGCCGGTGATGCAAGCATTCCGAAATCCGGGAAATATGATCCGACATTTTTGTACGTTCCCAATCTTCCGTCATACCATACAGCAAAACCAGCTTTTGGATTTGCTGTCATGCCGTCATAATCACCTCTATAACAATTTGTATTCGGAGCGCATGAGGGATTCGGATAAGTCCATGACTGCGTTGTAAGTTTTTGGTTTGCAGCAAAAGTAGCTCCTCCGTCGTCAGTATAAGTAGCATAAACGTTCACTGCGTAAGTTGCAGGATTTTCTCTTGTGTCATACCATTTTATATAAAGTCTTCCTGTCTCTTTTTCACACCATATTGCAGGAAACCACTGATGACCGGTTGTATCATTGTTAACGGTTATCTTGCTCGACCAGGTAGAACCCTGATTTGTCGAATATTGTAAAATTATATTTGGTCGGTTTCCATTGCCGGCAGGAACGTTGGAAGCATATACCAGATAGAGTCTGCCTCGATTGGGACCGTAACTATTGTCCATTGCTATCATGGGGTAAGGTCTTGTTCTTCCGTTATTGATAACAAGTCTTCCGGCATTATTCAGTGTGCCGACATAACCGGCTACAGTCAGGCTTGACATTACACTGAAATTTGCTCCTCCGTTTGTTGATCTGTGAAAGGTGTATGTCACATTCTGCGTTGAACCTGTATTGGTTACATAAATTACACACCCTCCCTGTGTGGATCCGTTTGGTCCGACTGCAATCATTGTTCCCGGAATTGTATTCGATGAAGTGTAAGTCTGAGTCCAGTTTAAACCGTTATTCGTACTTCTTGAAAAATTACCCGGGGTGATTGCGGCATATAAGTAATTTGAATAAGGTCCGTTTGTCTGATCGGCTGCGAGAGTATTTCTGTCGTTTCCGCTGACAGATAAAATAGCGGGACCGTAAGAAACCCCCCCGTTTGATGATCTGTAAATATATTGTCCGCTTACACCTGACCCGTAAGTAAGACGCCCGAGACTGTCCCACGCTGACCATGGATCACAGCAAATAGATGAATGATAGGCAGGATTACTTTGTGTCCAGTCATGACCGTTGACAGTGTAGTATGCATTCTGTCCGGTCGTTGAATTGTTAACTCCAAACTGCATGTTAAGAGGGTTCCTGGGGTTCGAAACCAGCATCTGCTCAGCCATGTCTACTCCGATTTCAAAATTATCAAATCCGTTTGCATCTGTGATTATATCAAGCTGGTCGTCAGTGTTTTCAATTACATGCGAAAGAGCTTCTCTCGTTGGCCTGTCAATATATGGATCGCTTTCATCATAATTAAATATGCTTTCATTCACAGGTGCTTCGATTGTTTTCTGACCGAGAAAGATTTCAAAACCTATTACAAAAAAAATTAAAAGTAAAAACAAAGTAGTAATACCTTTTTTGAGGTGTGACTGTTTTCTCATTTTAGAAGTGATTTAATTTTTTGGATAATTAAACTATATTTATTTATGCGTATTTTCAATGTAAAACTATAAAAAAGTGAAAAGTGTAAAAAATTTTTTGGTCATCACATTAGTTTCTTTACTGTCTTTAATTTCTTATGCAAAAGCTTTTTCTCAGTCTTACTGGACAAAAGTTAACAGCCCTGTCAGTGTAAATTTAAGAAACTGCGTCTTTACTGACAGCATGAACGGATGGGCTGCAGGTGATGACGGAGTAATAATTCATACTTCAAACGGAGGAAATACTTTTGTAATTCAGAATTCCACCATTCCTTATTATATAAACGATATCTTTTTTCTTAATAACCGTCTCGGCTGGGTTGTAGCCAATGAATTTCTGTTTTCCGGTACTACATTTCTCACGACTACAGACGGAGGTAAGGTATGGACATCAGAACTTTTTCCTGACTCTTTATTTTTCCGGACAGTTTATTTCAGGGATTCTTTAAATGGTTTTCTGGGAGGTCTGGGCGGAGTTTTTTATAAAACTTCAGACGGAGGAGATTCATGGACTGTTTCAATTGCGGATACTTCTGAATTTTCCTCTTTCCCCGTTAATCGAATAACTTTCTCGACTCCAATGAAAGGATTTGCATGCGGAGGCTATATTGATGTCGCCGGAGTTATCTGGAAAACTATTGACGGTGGTCTTAACTGGTCTGCAGGCGGTTACTCACCTGAACCATTTTACGATATATATGTCAAGGATTCCAATAACATAATTTCATCAGGAGGAGATTTTGAATACGGAGTTCAAATCAGTAAAACTTCCGACGCAGGCGGAACATGGATTTATGAATCTCTTAAATTGTTCGGTCAGGCAGAATCAATTGATTTCAGAACTCCGTCAGAAGCATGGATGGCACTGGGGTTTGCTTCAAGTTGGGCTGTATCTTATGACTCGGGAAATACGTGGAAATCTATACCAACAATTGATAACCTGTTAATTCATTCGGTTGATTTTGCAGACTCACTCCATGGACTTGCTGTCGGAAATGACGGAGCAATTTTAATATATGATGGAACAAAAGTTTCAATAAATGAACAATCTGAAAACTACTTTCCATACATTTTTTTCCTGAGTCAAAACTATCCGAATCCGTTTAATCCTGTCACAATTATCAAATACTCCATTCCGGCAGATGCTAAAGACCGGATGTCAAAGGTTAAGTTAACAATTTACAATACTCTTGGAATTGAAATAGCTTCACCTGTAAATGAGTTTCAAAACCCGGGTGAGTATGAAATTAATTTTAACGGAAGCAATTTACCCAGCGGATTATATTTTTATGTTCTAACTGCTGAAAGTACTGACAGGAATGCAAAAATATTTTCGGAATCTAAAAAAATGCTGCTGGTGAGGTAAGTGTGTTGTCTTTAATTGCTGTTCGTTTGAAGCATCCTGTCTAAAGTGACTTAAGGAGATATATTGAGGATTTTTGACTAACAATAAAAATGTGAATACTAAATCATCCCGTAGGGATGTAATATTGGTAACAATTCTAAATCATCCCGTAGGGATGAAATATTGGTAACAATACTAAATCATCCCGTAGGGATGAAATGTTGGTAACAATTCTAAATCATCCCGTAGGGATGAAATATTGGTAACAATTCTAAATCATCCCGTAGGGATGAAATATTGGTAACAATTCTAAA
>CAYNTN010000012.1:0-20425 GCA_964399995.1 uncultured Ignavibacteriaceae bacterium | reverse complement strand
TCATCCCGTAGGGATGAAATGTTGCTGTCAGGCAGTTGGAAAAGACCTGCAAAATTGGCGTAAGCTTTAAATCAAAATCAAATAAATATTAATTTCAAATGGCAGAAAAAAAATCAAAACTGGCTGAAATAAAAACTAAGCAAACCTCTGCAAGCGTGGAGGACTTTATCAACAGTGTCAGTAGTGAACAAAAACGCAAAGACAGTTATATAATTTTGGAAATGATGAAAAAAGCATCCGGTGAAGAACCGAAAATGTGGGGAAGTTCGATTATAGGTTTTGGTAATAAAAGATACAAAAGTCCATCATCGGACAGAGAAGTTGATTGGTTCAAGATAGGGTTTTCCCCGCGTAAAGCAAATCTAACGTTATACCTTGTCATGAATATTAAAGAGCTTGCAGCTGAACTTAAGAAATTTGGTAAGCATAAGACCGGTGGTGGCTGTCTCTACATAAATAAACTGGAGGATATTGATATAAAGGTTCTGAAGAAAATGATAGATGAATCGTTAAATCGAAAGTAAAATAAGAATGCAATTACTAAGTCAGTCAGTAATTTGATAAATGACTACAGATTTTATAAAAAGACTCAGTAGTAAATTAAATTTTAAAATTTGTAATAACAATAATCCTATGTTTAAAATTTTAAACCCATGACATGAGCAAAGCAGTAATTCTCGAATCAGGAAAGGAATAATATTAAAAGTATAGTACTAACGACATACGGATCTCATGGAGATCTGAATCCATATCTGACTCTTGGTATCCTTTTAAGAAAAGCGGGACACAGGGTTACGATTGCAACTGTAAAACTTTATAAAGAGAAAGTTGAGGCGATCGGCTGTGAATTCATTCCTTTGCGTCCGGATTTAGATGAGATCGAAGGTGATTGGGCAAAAAAAGTAAATGATAGTTTGCGCGGAGCCGAGTTCATTGCCAGAAAATTAGTTGTTCCCTACATCGAGGAAAATTATGAAACATTAATGTCCGCAACTGAAGATTGTGATCTGATAATTTCACATGTATTAACATTCGTTTCACCTATCGTTGCAGAAAAAAGAGAGATCCCCTGGCTCACTGTAATGCTGCAGCCTTCTACTATACTATCTGCATTTGATCCGCCTGCATTTGCATTCGCTGTAAATCTTCCTAAATTAAAATTTTTAGGTCCATCATTTTTTAATTTACTGTTTAAGGTCTTTGCTGCTTCATCACATCATTGGTTTAAACCAATTTATGAGCTGCGAAAGAAAGAAGGGCTGTCTGATGATAAAGCCAATCCATTGATGAAATATTTTTCTCCGTACGGAACTCTTGCACTATTCCACTCTTCATTTGCAGCACCTCAGAAAGACTGGCCTGCCAATACTTTCCAAATAGGCTTTCCTTTGTATGGAGATCCGGACATCACTATTTCGGATACAGTATCGGATTTTCTGAAACAGGGTGAAGCTCCGGTTGTTTTTACACTTGGAACTGCTGTAGTCGAAATGAAAATCGATTTCTTTAAGATAGCCTATGAAGCAGTAAAAAAAACCAAAGTCCGCGCAATATTTCTCATTGGCAATAATTCCGGTCACATTACTGATGAAATGTCTGCAGACGAGCAGATTTGTATTTCCGGTTATGAGTCATATCCATTATTGTTTCCGGAGTGCAGTGCAATTGTTCATCAATGCGGGATCGGCACAACCTCGCAGGCGCTTTATTCCGGTAAGCCGCAGATACTAATTCCGTTTGCTCACGATCAGCCGGATAATGCACACAAAGTTAAAAAGCTCGGATGCGGAGTGATTGTATTTGCAAAACAATTAGGTGTTGAGAAATTAGTCAAAGCGATAAACGAAATTGTGAGAGATAGAAAGTATAAGGATAATGCTGCGAAGTACCGGAGTGAGCTGATGGGGAATGATTTTGAGGAAAATTTTATGAATGCGATTGATAAGATTTTTGATAATGGAAAGAAGACTGTTGGTCAAAGTTGAACTTCATCTAAGAACTATTTGAAGCGTTTATGTATTTACCGCCGCCGGTAAATTAACAAAAGGACTCACTTTCAATTTCAGTTAGTACGGATTAATTTCGCATAACACTGAACTATCAGTATTCCCAATTTTATACTCTGTCGATTTAGAAATACCTCTTACCTGAAACCAAACACCAACGGAAATATAAATACTACAATTACAGTCCATCCACAATAAACCGTAAGGAATTTCGAAACAATCTTTTCAACTTCTTCAGGTTCGCTTTTATTTAACACTGTTCTGAATAATTTATAAGCAACAAGCAGTAGATTTGTAAGGATCAGGACATTCCCTCCGAGGACGGCGAGGCGGTTCGGTGTAATCCCCCATTCGGAAATTCTGAATAAGATAGCCGATAGTGCAATGCCGTTTACTATTATCGTCACGACAGACAAAAGAAACAAGATCACTATCTCAGCACGGTTCCTTTTTAAACGGGAAGTCTCTGCTACTGAAAATATAATTATTGCCATTACTCCAATCAAAAGAATATTGAATGTCAGTAAAAATTCCCTGTCATTATAAGGATCTTTTCCGGTGATAATTAATGCGATGAGATAAATGACGAGCATGATCAGAACCAGCGGGCTGAATATACGTGCGATCACAGGAGAAACTTTACTTACTAACTGCGGGGTATTTCTTATGACGTATGTTCCTACGATCGGCGCTGCTGCAAGACCGGGTATGATGACAAACGGCTTGTAAAATTCAAAGATCTCCAAACCGATCAGTGAAAAAAGCCCTTGTGTGATCGCCGTCAGTGCCATGCCCGATATCAGTATGATGGTTGATATGACAATGAGATCACCATTGTATCGTAAGAAGTCCATTCTTTTCTGATAATCATTAAGCCTGTCCCCGGTAAATGCAAATCCTAATACACACCATAGAAACAACGGTAGATGAATGCAAGATAATATTAAAGTATCACTTAATTCTTTTGCCGGAAGGAGATTAATAAATACTGCAGAAGCTATAAATGCCGATGCAGCTATGATGATCTTTCTTTTGGAAAGATTACCTGCCCATGCGAAATAAATTGTTGTCATCAGCAAGGCAATAAATCCAATGTTTCTCATATAAAAAAAAGTCTCATCTATGTGAAAAATGTCCGGGATATTTGCAAGGATACCTGCGATTAAGGAAGCAACGATAACAAACGTCAGTTCACTCCGGGAGCTTCCCGAGGTTTCCGTTCTTTTTTCGTAATTAAGTCTTTCATTCCAGAAGTCAGCGAGCTGATTGTTTATTTGTTCAGGATAAATTAAATTGAATTCCCGTTTGAAAGAAGAAGAGTCCAGTCTAAATAATTTTTCCAGTTCTTTAGGATCGTTGATGTTTGATATTATGTTTTCTTTCATCATTTATTAAAAATATTAGATTATTTGTTTTTAATTAACTGTTCAAGTGTGCTTAAATGATTTGTGAAAGCACTCCTGCCTGAATCAGTAACTGTATAGGTCGTATTAGTTTTTTTTCCAATGATCTTCTTTTTTATTTTTATATATTTATTTTTTTCAAGAGCACTGATATGGCTTGCAAGATTTCCATCTGTAACATTCAGCATCTGCTTCAGTGTATTGAAGTCCGCCGAATCGCTTACAACAAGGACCGACATTACCCCCAGCCTGATCCTGCTTTCAAAAACTTTATCAAGATTTTCAATAATGTTTTTCAACTTCAGTCTCTTTCATATTTTAGATAAACATAAATTCCGTATATCAGGTGAAGTATTCCGAATCCAACTGTCCACATCAGGAGAGGATAAACAGGGACAAAAGCAGCAAAAATCCCGAGGCAGATCTCCAATGCGCCGAGAAGTGCAACTTCATTAACGGTGAACTTGCTTACATTGATTAATCCAAGTCCATAGAATATGAGCATTGCCGGTACGATAAGAAAATAAATTCCGTAATGAAATAGTATCAGACAAAATATTCCGCCTGTAAGTAAAAAAATAAAAAGATTTACAAAAACTCTTTTTGCCACAATATCCCAGAAAATTGTATTCCTGCTCTTTGCTTTTAGTGATGAAAAATATATTGTTAGCATCAGGGCAAGTATGAAGACCGTGCAAAGTACTGTTGCAATAAAAGTTACATTGACGGAAAGCTGATCCGCTGACCGGATCATGATCCCGGGTGTTCGTTCAAAGAATCCTGTATGAAGATAAATGCTGAGGATTACAACTCCTGTTATTGCAACTATGCCTGCGGCAATTCCGGACATTCCGCTGAGAGAGACAAATCTTGATGACCTTTGCATCAGACCTTTTATTTCATTGAGAGTTTCAAGTGGATCCTTTTTATTTTCCATTTTTTTGATTTTAATCTAAGTTAGAAAGTACTTTGTAGTACAAAGTTAATGTAAAAGTAAATGTTAGTCAAGAGTGAATGGTTTGAAAATTCTGGAAAGATATGTAGTTTATATATAGCGATATTTTACAGCCATTGTTGGTGTTCAAAAAAGTTTTCTTGAAGAAGTTTGGAATTAAGAACAGAAGGAATGCAAACTTTTTAGTCACCAACAACAAAGCTTAAGACCAGTAAGTAGTTTGATTTAACATTGATAATTTATTTTTATGAAATTAATTTGACAACGACCTATGAACAATAGATTTGTGAATAATCCCATTAATCTCAAATAGATGTTTTGAATGAATAGAATATAATCAGAACGTTTCGCCGGTGGAGAATTAAAATATTGAAACTCTTTGAAACACAAACAACGGCGGATAAAATGTAAAAGTAAATGTTAGTCAAGAGTGAATGGTTTGAAAATTCTGGAAAGATCAGTAGTAACTTATTAAAACAAATATGAAAAAAAATTTACTACTTTTATTTTTATTTCTCTCTACATCATTACTTGCGCAGATGCCTCCCCCGCCGGTACTTCAGCCCGGTGAGCATTGGTCAAAACTCTGGTCCGTTTCTTATGATTACCAATCCAATGGTTCAGTCAGATACCTTGAACAGGATCCAAATGATTCAAATAGTTTTTGTACAGTTTTTATGGCACAGCATGATTCAAACACAGCCGCAGGAGTCGGAAGATATATATATTATTCTTATTCCGATGATAATGGTTTTATTTGGTTTGATGATGTTGTGAATAATACTTCTGCTTTCGGTTTTCCATGTTTGACATTGAGTAACGGTCTCCCGGTTATTGCAGCTCATCAAAGCGGCTCTGTTGGTATGAGAGTGTGGAAAGAACTTGTTTTTGGAGGATTTACTCTTACCGAATTACCCAATGTAGTACCGATCCCCGGATCTAATCAACCTATCTGGGGTCATATTGCAGGGACAACAAACGGAAACTTAGTCATGAGTGGCTCTCCAAATGACGGTGCCACATTTTATAGTCATACAAATATATTTAATGGAAGTGTATGGAGCAATTACACTGAGAGAATCCAAATATCAGGACCTTCAGGAAATTATGATGTAGCTTCAGGTCCAAATGGAAAAGTTGTTTTAATTGGATATGATTATAATAATGATATAAACTTAACCTATTTTTTATCTACTAATAACGGGGTTACATTTGCAAATGGTGTTACAATTGCAAAATATATAGTGGATGGATCTGATATTCTGTATTTTAATCTTATAGGAGGATATCAGGCAGTATTTGACAATTCCGGTAATTTGCATATTTTAGTAACAGCTTACAATCAATATGAATTGAGTCCACCTAGCCAAAATGTAATCGGATATATTAAACCAAGAATCTATCACTGGTCAGAAGCTACAGGCTTTAATGTCGTTGCAGGTAAAGCAAATATACCAAATCTTACCGATACACTTCGTCAAAATTCAGCAGCTCCGTTGACACAACCTACAATTTCCATAACAGGCAACGGTACTTTGATAGCATGTTACACTGCATATTTGCAGGGTAATAAACAGGCTGTAAATAATGGCGACCTTGTAAATACCGGAGAGATCTTTTATTCAATTTCTTATGACAATGGACTGACTTGGAGCAATCCTGTAAACCTCACTAACACACCGTTTATAGAGGAAAAATATCCTTCATTAGCTCCAAAGACAGCAGGTGAAAAATTAAATGTTACATATTCACGTGATATGAAAGCAGGTCCTTGGGTAAATGTTGTACAATGGGGTAAAGCTCCCGTGTATTCAATTTACAATAGTCAGAATTTAAACATGTCACCTTCTGCACCGCAATTAATAAGTCCTTTAAATAACTCAAACAATATCATTCTGACTCCGCTGATGGATTGGCAGGATGTTTTCTCAGCTAATTCATATAGAATTCAAATAGCTTCAGACATTAATTTTAACACTATAGTTTTAAACCAGTCATCAACAGCTTCTCAATTTCAAATTCCGTCATCGGTTTTGAATAATGACGCGACTTACTATTGGAGAGTAAATGCTACAAATGGAAATGGTACAGGTGACTGGTCATCTGTCTGGAATTTCCGGACTGTAACTTTTTTACCTCCGGCTCCGATTTTGGTATCACCGCCTAATGGTAATACGGGAGTAAATCTCACTCCGGTTCTTGACTGGAATGATGCTCCTTCAGCGTCAACCTATACAGTACAATTATCTTCCGACTCAGCTTTTCTTTCACCAATAATTAATATTTCAAACATTGCTGTAACTCAGTATTCGGTTCCTCCCTCCTTGCTCTCATTAAATTCTACTTATTACTGGAGAGTGAACTCAACAAATTCAAATGGCACCGGATCATGGTCTGAAGTCTGGAGATTTACTACTTTCTTTTTACCAACTGCACCTGTACTGATTTCACCGGCTAACGGTTCGACTGAAATTCCTTTAATTACATTAATGGATTGGAATAACGTTACTACTGCAGTTAGATATAGATTGCAAATTTCATTAGACTCAGGTTTTTCAGCTTATGTATTAAATGATTCCGGTATTACTGTCTCAGAATATACAACAGCTCCGTCTCTTCTAATTAATTATACTAAATACTATTGGAGGGTAAATGCAATAAATGAAGCAGGAACGGGTTCTTTTTCTTCTGTCTGGAATTTTACAACAACTGCATTACTTCCCGCTGCACCTGTTTTAATATCTCCGGTAAATGGCGCTACAAATGTTTCTTTAAATCCGCTAATGGACTGGGGCGACGTTACTTCTGCCACATCATATAGACTTCAAATAGCAATTGACGTTAACTTCAATTCTATCATTCTCGATCAGCCGGGTATTTCAAATTCAAACTTCACTGTTCCTTCGCCGATCTTAGGAATTAATACATTGTATTTTTGGAGAGTGGACGCCAGCAATTTAACAGGTGAAGGTCCGTGGTCATTAATCTGGATTTTCAGAACCCAGTCTACGGGACTGAATGTGATATCTGAAGTTATTCCAACTTCATATTTTTTGCATAATAATTATCCTAATCCTTTCAATCCGACAACAAAAATCAAATTTGACATCCCTGAAACAGAATTTGTCTCTCTGATATTCTTTGATATTAATGGAAAGGAAATAACACGTTTAATAAATGACAGAATTTCACCCGGGAGTTATGAGTATGAATTTTCAGCAGATAAGTTTAATCTTTCAAGCGGTATTTATTTTTATAAAATAATATCCGGAGATTTTGTAAAAACATTGAGAATGATTTTAATAAAATAAGGACATTTGTCCTAACATAAAGTATAATTGAATACAAAATCAGATTTTCTAACAAACGGGGCTGTCCAAAAAGCGCATTTTTGCCTCGAAGTCTCGAAGACTCTAAGTGTAGAATGTCCAAAAAAAATTAATTCTTTGAGTCATAGAGACTTTGAGGCAACTATAATTTTGACTTTTGGGACAGCCCCGAAATATCGGTAATGATAAAATTGTGGATACTAAATAGGGATGAAATGTTGCAGTCAAGCTGAACACATTCAATCCCTACGGGATTAGTTTCGTGTGCAATTTAATCTTACCTGTAGCATATACGATGAAGTATTGAATTCAAGTATTTTAATTTACTTCGCATAGAAATAAATTAACATTGATAAAACCAGATAAAACCTCTGTCGCACTATTAACTTCGTCTCACTGAGATTTGCATATTGATTTTTTAACTTATTCTATTGAACTTTGCACTGCTTTATTAACCCCCAAATAATTTTTCTTTCACTTAAATTTTACTACTTATGAGAACAATTATCTTTGCATTACTCTTAACCGGTGTCATAGTTTATTTTTCCTGCGGGGGTTCGGATGATGATGATTTACAGCCGGACAGCATGATGATGGGGGCAAACTGCCAGCCGCCAAATACAAAAATAGATGTAAACGTAAACAAAAAATTCTGCGGTAACGATGACTGCTTATTTCAGTTTGCGGGTTACTGGTGGTGGACTAACTACGAATTTAAGAATGCTTCGGAATATTTTTACAACCAGGGACAAAACTGGAGCCCGAGAAATCCTGTATTTCAAAATGACGGTATTCATTTACGAGTCAGAAAAGATGACCTCGGAGAAGGAAAGCAAAGATGGATGGCTTCTGAAGTTGTTGCTCTGTATGAGAACGATAAAAGAACACTTTTTAAAACAGGCTACGGAACATATCTTGTTGCCGTTAAAGTAATTACTGCGCAATCATGGGACTTGCTTGACAGAAATGTTGTCTTCGGTGCATTTACATATCAGCGTGATAAGAGTAGTAATCAAAATAATCCGTATCTTGAATTAGATCTTGCGGAAATCTCACGATGGGGTGCGCCTCCATGCTCCAATCTTCTGGATCAAAGACTCTGTACAGGTAACGCTCAGTTCGCCGTACAGATCTGGGATAAAGATGATGACAATGTTCACCGCTATACTATAAAGAGCGGAGTAAAGGAAGTTACTCTGGTAATGAAATGGACAGGTGGAAACAAACCTGTGGAATTTGAACAGTACGACGGACTTTATAATCTGACAAATCTTCCGAAAGATCCTGCTAACGAATGGACGACTGACAGCGATCAGAATAAATTTATTCCTTTTGATCAATGCCAGCTTTTCCACATGAATCTGTGGATGGGAAATTATAAGGAGAAAGGTCAGGATAATGATCATCCCGGACCAAGCAACGGACAGGATCAGGAAGTGGTAGTTACAAATTTTCAGTATAAGAAGTAACCTGAATTCATAGAATTTATTGAATTATCGGAATTTTCCAATCTCTCCTGTTCATTTTAAATGGCTCCTGGGAAAATTGTTTTACCTTTCAATAAGATTTTTATTTTTTTTATAAAGATAAATTTTATTGATTTATAATATGTATATAACTAGAATTTTATTCATACAAATAGGATTTTTTTTGACAATAATTTCTTGTAATAAAAAAGAAAATTCAGTCACGGATTATTTAAATACAGGGAAAGTAATTTTATTTGATAATGTAAAATACAATTTAGCCTGGTCTTCAAATCCCTCCGCCGGTTACTACAAACAGGAATACCTTCCGGAAAAGGACACAATTGATAAATTTAAAAAATTAATCCTTCTGGAAGTCATGTCAGGTATGACACAGCTTAAAGCAACTGTCGATTCTAAAGTAACTGAACTAAAGAAAAGGAAAGAGACAGATCCTGTCGTTAATTATGAATTGTTTGAAAAGGACGGTGAAATAATGCTCGATTTTATATTGAGTCAAAGCGTTCCTGGACAAGCTGACATAGTTGAAAGGAATGTTTACCGGTATAAATCATTTACGGATAAGAATGGAAAAGAAGGAATTTTACTGTTCGGTGTAAGTGAGCGTGCATATGGAGATGACATTGACAATTTTTTAGTGACATTAAAAGGAAGCAGGTTTGATGTACCTAATGCTGTAAGCGCTTTTAGCATTCCCGAAATAATAATTTCAAAGTAAAATTTTATTTCCCTGAATTCCTCCCGATTGATAATAAATTAAACCCGGATTTTCCAACAGATCTTTGCGGCATTTTATAAATATTTATATAATCTGGGCTTAGACATCATTTTAAGTTTTTTAAAAAATTTTAGTTAAATTCTTATTGGTCTTAGTGAGCTAAGTGCACTTAGTGGTAAATAAAGTATTAAACAAATGCGATATGCTAAGAATTATTTAACACCCTCAAGATTCATAACAGCTTTCCTTAACGTTTCATCTTCCTTTGCAAAACAAAATCTCAGAACTTTGTTATCCGTTTTATCTTTGCAAAAAACAGAAATTGGAATTGAAGCAACTTTGTATTCTTTAGTAATTCTTACAGCAAAATCTATATCAGCTTCTTCGGTAATTGCAGAATAATCCAGCAGCTGAAAGTATGTACCGCTGCAATTAAGCGGAATGAATTTAGTTTCGGAAATGAGCTTCAGAAATGTATCCCTTTTATTTTGATAAAAGTTCTTGAGAGAAATTATGCGTTTAGTATTTTTTAAATACACTGATAGTGCAGCCTGGAAAGGTGTTGATGTTGCAAAGGTAAGAAACTGATGAACTTTCCTGAATTCGTGAGTAAGTTCAGCAGGAGCAATGCAGTATCCGACTTTCCAGCCGGTGATGTGAAATGTTTTCCCGAAAGAAGAAACAATGAATGATCTTTGATAAAGCTCTTCATCAAGGACCATTGACAAATGTTTCTTGCCGTCAAATAATATATGCTCATAAACTTCATCACTAAGAATGTAAATATCATTTGATGAAATGATTTTCTTTAGCTCTGAAATATCATTCCCGGTAATTACAGACCCCGATGGATTGTTCGGAGAATTAATAATGATCAGACGTGAATTCGAATTCACAGCATCATTCACTTTATTCCAGTCGATCGAGAATTCAGGAAACGTCAGCGGAATATGAACAGGAATTCCCCCGTTGAGAATTACAGCGGGTTCATAGGAATCATAAGCCGGATCAAACATAATTACTTCATCTCCCGGTTTTACGATCACACTGATCGCTGCAAAGAGCGCTTCGGTTGCGCCGGACGTAATGGTAATTTCTTTGTCAGGATCCGCTTCACGGTTGTAAATCTTTTTTACAGTTTCAGATACGCCTGTTCTCAGTGACATAAGTCCGGGCATCGGGGCATACTGATTACTCCCTTCTCTTATTGCTTTGTCAACAAGATCGGCAAGCTCGGGATCAATTATAAAGTCAGGAAATCCCTGTGAAAGGTTAATTGCTTTGTGTTCAATAGAAAGCGCGGTCATTACAGAAAAAATTGTTGTACCGGTTGCGGGAAGTTTTGAGTTTAACATTAATTAAAAAAGCTGCTGATCATTCTTTATTTTTAAAATAATGATCTTAATGTGTAAATGAACCGCTGAATTTTCTTACTTATCATTAAAAATAAAAAAAGCTGCTGACATCAGAGCAATAGAAACAATTATGATAACAATCCCCCATCGTCCTATGAAAGTATTTATTTTTCTGTCTGTTTCATTTGAAGCAACATAAGGTTCTGACGAAGTCAGACTGGTTAATATCTTTCTCGCAGCCTTTTCATCCTTCTGAAAAACTTTTATCGTCAGTACGTACGGTATTCTGCTCTGCATAACTCCCGCGTATTCACCATTGGACCAAAATTTTATTCCATTCTGTGTCAGCATTGTCTTTGCGATCTGAAATACAGATGAATTATTTTCCTCATAAACAGTAATCATTTCAGGAATTATTTCATCATCATCATTGATCATGTATTCGGATTGGATTTTTTTACCTTTTATTAAAGATAAATATTCTCCGTTACATAACTTAATGAACGATGCAGGATAATCCTTTATATTATCGTGAAGGTAACTGCATACACCTGTTGATTCATCGAAGTGATTGCAATTCGGACAATATCTGAGATATTTTTCATTATCCATAAGAGAAATGTTTTAGATTATTATTGAGACCGGGAATTTGTCATTCCTTTTAGTTGTGATCAACATAATTGTTAAATCCATAAATATCAATAAAATTTTCGGGCATCAATTCTGTAATTTGACTGAAGCATATCAAAGTATAATAAAATTATTATAACAAAATTTTATTTGTTGCGTAAAAATTTTTATTCAGTAAGGTTTAAAATTCATCAGAAACAAATTTTAAAAACAAATTTTAAAAACAAATTAACCCTCAAAACTAAGGAGAAGAAATGAGAAACAAATTAAAAAAATTACCGCTGTTATTATCTTTATTTGCAATGCTTTTTTTAGCAACAGGATCTTACGTTAAAAGTAACACATCAACAATTCCCGATCTTTCCGGAAGCTGGGACATTTCATTTTATGATGCATCAGGCGCTCTTCAGGGAAAAAAAACAATTTCTATTAACGATGACGGCTCAGTTTCAGATAAAGTAATTCTGAACCTTAATAATGTAATCTATAATACAGAATTATCTGCCTTGGTACAGGCTAACGGAAGAGTAAAAGACGGAAAGCTTACCGATACTGACAAACTTGAAATGGAAGGTAGCTTTACCGGAACATTTACTGAAACTGAAGGAAACGGCAGCTGGAAGAATTATTACAATAAGAGCGGTACCTGGAAAGCAACAAGATCAACCAAAAAAGATAAAAGGGATTAATTAACCTCAAAAGTTAAATTTTCATCTCACAAAAGTGGTGCTGGAGCGTTCTTAACCGACACCACTTTCCTTTTGATATATAATAAAGTATAAACTCAAAACTAATTTTTCAGCTTCATTTTAAAACTATCATCTTCCTGGTCTTAGTGTAATCCCCTGATTTCAATTCATAAAAATAAATACCGCCCGGCAGATGTGCAGCATTGAAATTTAAAGAATAACTACCGGCTGACAAGCGGGAGTTGAGTAGAATGTCAGTTAGTCTTCCTGTGTTATCATAAACTTTAAGTGTAACTTCACCGCTTACGGGAATATTAAACTCAATTTTTGTAGAAGGATTAAAAGGATTGGGAAAATTCTGCTGGAGCATGAATGATCCGGCAATTCCGGTTTGCTGCAGTTGTACATTTGTGATCAATTCGGAAATGTCTCTTCTCCATATGCTGCCGTCATCAGCACCGGCAAAGAGATATTTACCTGAAGCAAGCATGTAAGTGATATTGAAATCAGTCAGTCCCTGATTTACATTTGTCCATTGCTGACCATTATTGTTTGACATAAATATACCTTGTTGTAAGATTCCCGCAAACACTGTATTGCCGATATTTGTCAGTGAGGTTACAATCGTATCCGTCAGACTGTTTGATACGAAAGTCCATAAACCTCCATTGTCAGCAGAGTAAAATACTCCGGCATCTGTTCCAGCGTACAGATCATCTCCAAAAAATGATAACATCTCGACATTATTATTTGCAAGACCATTGGTTGCAGAGATCCATGTTTTGCCGCTATTTGAAGAACGAAAGACGGTATTTACAATGCTTATGTAAAAATATGCTCCGGTGTTTAAAATAGTATTCATCAGGTCTCCTTCGCCAAGAGCAAATCTTGTCCAGTTAGCTCCGTTATTTGTTGTTCGAAAAACACCTGCGAGTATATGCCCTGCGTAAATGTCATCGCCGTTTGATGTCAGCGATACAACCCAACCTGAAATGCTGCCGCTTCCTGCCTGTGTCCATAGATCTCCGTTATTGGTAGATAAACGAACTCCACCGGAACCCGAAACAAAAACTCCTGTGCTGTTATGAGTAAATGAATTTATACTTAATGAGCTTAATCCGGAATTTACCTGCACCCAACTTATCCCGTTATCAGATGAACGGAAAATACCTGCACCGCCGGTTCCTGCGAAGATATGATTATTCTTCTGAATCATTGCACTAATCCTGCTTGTGCCGGGATTTCCAAGATGAATCCAGTCAGCATTTACTTCAGAAGTCTTTAAAAACAGAATTACAGATAAAACTAATTTGAAAATCCCTTTCAGAGCAAATGTAATTGAAGAATTCATTGTCGTGAATTTTGAAAATATTTTTTAGAATAGAACTTAAAAATAGTTCTGTAAATATTCAATGTGATAAGAACCTTTCAAATTTTTCTTCATGTTGCTATGTAAAAAATATTTTTTGAAAACATTGTTAACATTCCTTATATCAAAGACTATATTAATTTAATTAATCTTTTAATTATTGTATCTTGTAAACAATAATTTATAACTACTTCAATTTATGAAAAAAGAACTGCGGTTATTAGTTTTATTATTTACAATTGTGTTAGCTCACCTGTTGACAGGCTGCAGCAGCAGTCCTGAATATCCATCCATTAATAACTCATCATCAAAACAGTATGATTATGGACAGGTCGTATGGCGAGACCTTGTTACACCGAATCCCAAAGTAGCAGCTGAATTTTATAAAAATGTTTTCGGATGGACATCCAGTCAGGTTGGAACTGAAGATCATCCTTACTGGATTTTTAAGAGCAACGGGAAACCTGTTGCCGGTATGTATCTTATGACTGAAGGAAAAAAGGGAGCAGGTGGTGAGTGGATTCAATATTACTCTGTTAGCTCACTGAATGATTTTGTTAATAAATCACGCTCCGGCGGAGGAAATCTTGTCGTGAAACCGGTTGAACAGCCGGGCAGAGGTATGGTAGCTCTTCTAACTGATCCGCAGGGTGCATATTATGCAATAATAAAATCTTCAAACGGAGATCCGGTAAAATCAGAGCCGTCTGATTTAGATTTTCTATGGAGTGAACTCTGGTCAAATGACATGCAGAAATCAGCAGATTATTATAAAAATATTTTCAACTCTCAGTTAGAAGACCGGACTGACGATGAAAGACCTTACATTGTGATTAAGAACAATAACAAATTAAGTTCAGGAATTATAAAAAATCCCGCTGAGAATACCCGAAGCAATTGGGTTCAGTATGTCCGCGTAACCGATCCTGAAAGTATTGAACAAAAGGTCAAGAATAACGGAGGTAAAGTTATTATACCTGTTGATTCTACAATTAGAAAAGGTTCTGTTACTGTGTTTGTTGATCCCACAGGAGCACCCATCGCAGCACAGAAATGGCCAATTGAATAAACGAAGAATTAGTTAATCAATAAAAAAAAAATTTATGTTAAGAATAATCATTTACTTAATTATAACAGCTGTAATCGCAGTTTCAACATTAACATGTGCAGGGTATCAGGTCAGCTATGGAGTAGGTTATGGAGTTTATTCAGGACCATACGGATACGGAGGATATCCGAGAGTTAACGTAGGTGTATACGGAGGCGGCTATCCCCGGATAGGATATTGAGAATTTCTATTTTGAAAATTGAATAAATTTTATTATAGTTTGAACGATCGATTCCATTATTTCATTTCATTTCATTTCCTTTCCTTTAGAAACATCGTCAACTTGTCATATCTCATGTGTTTAATAAAGAAATTACACTTTGTAAAATATGTTTGCTAATACTTCAATCGTCTTTCTTGGAAGTGAATTAAAGCATACCGTGTAGAATTGATGAATGAATAATCAGGATAATTTTAGACAAAAAACCTTGGGTGAAATAAAAAAATTTACAGAATACCGGTCTAACAGAAATAAATTTGTTTATAATGAATTCAGACCTTCATTAAAGGAAGGTTTGATAGAAATGCTCTGGAGCTTTGAATTAAAAACGAGCACGGGAAAAAACTCTAATATAGGTTTGCTGCCGAATTGCAGTCCTTTCATTATTTATTATCATGACAGGAGAAAAAATCTGAGTGAGCTCTATGTAACGGGTCCTTTGACACATCATACAATACTTTCATCTTCACAGGATTGCATTGTTTTCGGAGCTTCATTAAAGTTATTCGGATTGCAAAAGATATCTGATTTAGTTCCGGTAAAAATCCGGGATAATATTATACTGTTTTCAAAGGCTATCGGGATTGGTACCGCAAACAGCATTCTCATCAAGCTGAAAAAAAAATTGACAATTCAAGAATTTGAACTTGCATTGTTTAAAATTCCGCAAAGAAAACCGGAAAGCGGATCAAAACATGATAAATCTGTTTTGAATATTTCAAAAATCCTGAACCAATCCGAAGGTAATATAAAACTGAGCGAAGTTTACATGGACTTAGCCATGGGCAGCAGGCAACTTGTAAGAAATTTCATAGCTGCAACAGGACTGACTCCCAAACAGTACAGCAGGATAATCAGAATCAAAAATCTGTCACGAAGACTTGTTCTCAAAAATGAAAATCAATTTGACCTCATGTATGAAGGAGGTTTCTTTGATCAGTCTCATTATTGCAGTGAATTCAAAAAACTTACCGGTAATTACCCGTCTAAATTCGAGTCAACCCAGAAAATCATTAAATTCGGCAAATTGATTTGATACGGTTTAACTTTAATGATGTCACTTTTTTACAATAATATTTATTTTTGGTTTTATATTTTTGAAATAAAAAAAATATGAAAACATTAATAATATTCTTTATGTACTTAATTTCAATCCCTGTTTTTTCTCAGGAGAACAATCCGTTATCGAATGAACTGAATTCTCTTTATGAAAAAAGAGAATACTTCACTCTTCAAAAAGTTTTCGATAATAATTTCAGCAGTCTCAAGAACTGGCAACAGCTTTATTATCAGGCTTTGCTTGACAATGTTTTTAATAATCCAGCTGAGTCAAACACTGCCATAGATAAATTGCTTGCAGACTATAAAGATGAGCTGACGGATTCAATGGAAGTTATTCTTTATCACAGTAAACTTATCAATTGTGTAAATTTATTCTCATATAAAGATGCCTCAGAAATCACGGAAGTATTGTTATCTCAATACAAAAATCATATTGGTAAAGATGAGATTGATGAACTTGAAAACTCCGGTTTAATATGGAAATCCGGAGCAAGCCTGAGCCCGCAGACAGTCGTATCATTAGGAGATACCAGACTGAAAATCAAGAAAGACATTGCAGGACTGGTAAACGTAAATGTAAATGTGAATGATCATGATGAGCAATTTATCTTTGATACCGGAGCTAACTTCTCAACCATCAGTGAATCTTTTGCCAAAAAGTTGGGATTGACTTTCCTTGAAGGCAAACTTGAGGTGGGAACAATAACAAGCAAAAAAGTAAGTGCCGGACTTGCATGCGCCAAATCACTTATGATCGGAAATCTCAAATTCAGCAATGTTCTCTTTCTTGTCTTACCGGATGAAGCACTAACATTCGGGGGAGGCGTTTATGTTATCAAAGGTATTCTCGGATTTCCGGTGATAAAAGAAATGAAAGAGATTCAAATATCTGAGCATGAAATATTCGTGCCGCTTAAAATAAATTCGAAGGAAAAATCAAATCTTGCTCTTGACGGCTTCATACCTTTGATTGAAACATATGTTAATCAAGATACACTGATTTTCTCTTTTGATACAGGTGCGAGAAGGACTATGATGTACTCCGTATATTATGAAAAGCATAAGACAATGATTGACAGCACCTATAAACCTGAGGAATTGAGCATCGGAGGAGCCGGCGGAGAAGTTAAAGTCAAAGGATTCAAATTGGATGAACTGAGTTTTCAAATATCAAACAGCAAAGCTGTACTGGAAGATGTGTCACTGTTTTCGGAAAAAATAAAGGAAAAAGACAAGTATGTTTATGGAAATCTGGGAGGAGATTTCATAAATTCATTCGGGAAAATGATTATCAACTTCGAAGGAATGTATGTGGATTTTGAGAAATGAAATCTGAAATTAATTTACATTAGTTGACCCTACGTATAAACCTGTCAGGTTTTTAAAAAATTTTCAATAAACATGAAAATAAAATTTTACATAACTCCTTATAAATAGTACAAAAATTATCTAAAACCTGACAGGTTTTATGAAGCTGTCAACTTAAGTTATGTAATGATGTTTTTCGTTTCTTCCAAATTTCCCAAGCCCAGCAGAGTATTAAGGAATGATAAATAATAAACATTATTAGTTCATCACCCAGAGTATTTTCAAAACCTCTTTGAGAACGAATTATTAAAAGAATCAAAAATGGAATAACGGCAATAATTCCGGCTATACGAAGCCATTTTGGAAAAACGTAATAGTATGCGATCAGAAACATTGAAGGTATCATAAATAAAATTGCCGTATTAGAAGATTCAAAATTCCAGTTCCCCGGATTGTCAATCTCCGAAAGGAATAAACCCTGAGCTATTGCCAGTACGGTAAATCCCGCCGCACCAACATCATAATTTTCCGAAGTAGCTTTGGAGCCGAGACAAGCAAATGCAGATATCGCAAACAGATCATCAATCTTGAATATTAGTGTCTGCATGTCACTTTCCGGAGGGAAAAAAGCCCCGAGTAAACTCATAAGAAAACTAACTGCAAGACCACCCGAGATCCAGTAAACCAAATGATTGCTTCTATTTTTATTCTGCATTTTTTTAATAAAGGTTTGAACACTTCACTTCTTTCAAAATAATATTTCTTTAATTACAGTGAACATAATAATAATAAAAAGAAATTAAAATATTAATCACGAATAGAAATAATAAACAATAATAAACAAGCAATAATAATTATATTTTACAATAACTGATTTTAAAATAAATTGACTCATTATTAAATAATTTCATAATGAAATTCACTTCTCCAAAGTTCAAATCAAAGATAAAGAAAGTGATGTTCCTTACTGCAGGATGGATCGCAGCCGGTATTTATATAGTTGTAATACAGAATTCTCAGACGGATAAAAGCTATGCCGGTCAGGACTTCATGACAAATCTTATCTTAATGATTTTGGAAGTATTGATTACAGGACTGGTACTGGCTTGCTTTGAAGTATTTTATTTTACGGACAGATTCAAGAATAAATCCTTCGGCACGGCTGTAGTTGTGAAAAGTATTTTCTACACATCTGTTGTGATTGCTTTTGTATTTCTTACATCATTTATTGAAACCCTGGTCCGGGAATCATTTTCCAGTGATTTTTTTAAAAATATAATTCCATCACTTCTGCTGTTATTGTTCACCTGGTGCCCCGTATTTCTGATCAGCATTTTCATACTTCAGGTGAGCGATAAATACGGTCAGGGTGTTCTTCTGAAATTCATTCAGGGAAAATATCATACGCCTAAAGAAGAAATCAGAATATTCATGTTCCTCGATCTGAAATCATCTACTTCGATTGCCGAAGCTCTTGGCAATGTAAAATACTATGAATTGCTCAATGATTTTTTTTATGACGTTTCAAACTCGATAATAGAAACGAAAGGCGAGGTCTACCAGTATGTCGGAGATGAGATAATTATTTCCTGGGAAATTGAAAATGGAATAGAAAATAATAATTGTGTCAATTGTTTCTTCAATATACAGGATACAGTTGAAAAGTATTCCGTGAAATATCAGTCTAAGTACGGACTTGTGCCTTCATTTAAAGCAGGGATTCATTATGGAGGGGTCACAGTAGGAGAGATCGGAGTAATAAAAAGGGAAATTGTTTTTACGGGTGATGTCCTGAATACCACATCAAGGATTCAGGAGCTCTGTAATAAGTACAATGAAAAGGTTATCATTTCAAAAGATCTGATTGATCTGCTGAAATTGCAAAACGAATTTGATGCTAAGGAAATAGGGCAGATAAGCTTAAGAGGAAGGGCGGGTCTTGTTAATTTGTACAGCATAAAGAAATCATAATTAACATTGTGCGGATTGAAATTATCCTTTGCCCTGGATTTATAAACTACCCGTACCGTAAAATTCCTGATCAGGGTATTTTGTGATCAGTTAAATTGTATGTCTATTTTGTTTCCTTATTATCACCTGTTTCAAAATCCAGTACGATCGAATTCATGCAATATCTCTTTCCGGTCGGCGGCGGACCGTCATCAAACAAATGCCCCAGGTGAGACTCACATCTTCCGCAAAGCACTTCGATTCTGTGCATGTTATAAGAATAATCATCTTCATAAATAACACTGTTAGGTCTTATCGTTTCAAAGAAACTAGGCCAGCCGCAAGTGCTGGCGAACTTTCCATCGGATCTGAACAAAGCATTGCCGCATACTGCACAATAATAAGTTCCAATTTCAGTGGTATTCACGTATTTCCCTGTAAATGCTCTCTCTGTGTCCTTTTCTCTCGCTACAGCATATACTTCATCAGGGAGTATTTTTTTCCATTCCGAATCGGGTACGTTCAGTTTAGCAGTATCCGTTCTTGAGTAATATGGATTTTCGGATTTTTGTGTTGGTTTCATTTTTTTTTGATTTACATTTGCTGAAATATTATTCTTCATACAACCGATAGACAAGACCGCTATCAATGTCAGAGCTATCAATAAAGTTTTCATTTGAATTTAATTTGTTGATTTAATTTTTCTTATAACTACGGAAATTATTAAAAACGGATTTATATTTCATTATATTACTCCGTCACTCAATTATCAACTATCAACTATGTCCCGTCCTAAAAAAAGTTGACAAAAAAAATAGCAAGACAAAATACTTGAA
>CAYNTN010000011.1:0-58949 GCA_964399995.1 uncultured Ignavibacteriaceae bacterium | reverse complement strand
TGCTTAAATCAATCATTTCACTAATGAAAGATGGAATATTCATTTACGGTAATGTTCCTTCATCCAAAAATTCTAAAGTGTGGACGGGTAAACTGCTGGTAAGCAGCGGTAGGGTTTATCGTTACAAAAGACAGGCTCAAAGACAGTTCGAAGCTCACAGAAACAGATTCCTGAAAGCATCTGAAAGGAAACCTCTGCCTTTACATGTAAAGTTCACATTCTACCGCGAAACACATCAGAGATTCGACTTCAACAACATATCTCAGCTAGTATGCGACCTTATGGTTTCATGTGGATGGATAGAGGATGACAGTTACAAATATCTTGTTCCCGTCTTCAATCCGGAAGTGTTCATAGACAAATTAAATCCCGGAGTCAAAATCGAAATACTATAACCTGAATCTTAAAATTAAAAATTGAAATTATGCAAGCCCTTCAAAATTATGTTCGAAACTTCTTCAGAAACCGAAACAGCAGCTGTAATTCCGAATCAAATAACGAAGCATATGTCCGGATCAAGAAGAAGATCAGGCGTGCGAGATTGAAAGAAACATTAGGACTTTATACAGAAATTTTTCTTCTATTGCTTACAATAATGTTATTGGTGATAAGTATGTATTATTTCTTTTTGTTTGAACTGAGGCTGTTATGAAAGTTATAAGATATGAGATATGAGTTACAAGTTACAAGTTACGAGTTGCAAGTTACGTGTGTAGTGCTCGTTGAGTGAGTTGAGTTCCGTGAGAGTTGAAAGGGAATTAACGTGTTGGTGATTGGATCCCCGATAAGAGCATTCGGGGATGACAGCTTCGCGGGTTGAGTTTCAACTTTCCCACTCTGGGAATTTAGAGAGTTAGAAAAAAATAATTTGAAGTAAAGAGAATCTGCAATGGCTAAACACAGATATATTAATACACATTTCTGGAAAGATAATTATATCATAAATCTTGATCCCACAGAGAAGCTGGTATATCTGTACCTGTTAACAAATCCACTAACAAACATTGCCGGGATATATGAGATTAACTTAAAGGAAATAGCTAATGATACGGGAATCATAAAGGAAATTATTGATACAATATTGAAAAGATTTGAAAGAGACAACAAGCTTATATACAACGGCGGATACATAATCATAAAGAATCATCTGAAGCATCAGGACTTCAAGAGCCCTAAACTTCAGAGCGGAATAGCTGACATAATTAACTCGCTTCCGGAAGAAGTTAAAAGGGTATGTATACCCTATATATACGGTATGGATACTCTATCGCATTTAATTCTATCTAATTCAATTAAATCTAACTTAATTAAATCTAACCCTAATCCCTTGACGGATGGATTTTTTGAAGAAAGATCAAAAGAAAATTCCAATGAGTGTTTCAATGAGTATTTTGAGAAATGGTGGAAGTTCTATCCAAGAAAAGAAGGAAAGAATCAAGCGAAGGAATGTTTGCGGAATGAGAACCTGAGCGAAGCGGATTTCAAGAAATTGTTTCAGGCAACAAGGAACTATAACGAATCAGTAAATGAGAGAGAAGTGAGATTTATAAAAGCGCCGATAAACTTTATACCCGTATGGAAAGATTTCTTGTGAAGGCAGTTACAAGTTACAAGTTACAAGTTACAAGTTACGAGTTACGAATTACGAGTTACGGGTTGAGTAGGATGAGATTATCAAGGTTGAAATGAAATTAAAGTGATGTTGATTAAATTCCCGACAAGATTCGATCATTAAGAGCACATCTGTGGAAATAGATTTTTTTACTAAAAATTTTATATTATAAAATTAAAACTAAAAAAGATGAAACTACTGAATGAAGACATTATCAAAAACAGATTCATAGCAAAGCTAAAGGTACTTTCGAGACTAATTAAATCGGGAAGTTACATAGTGATTTCAATTGACAGGAATCCGAATAACAAAAAAGAGAGTGTGAATTTCCAGTTCAACGTAACAGATACAGAGCTTGAATTTTATGCAAAGAGTCTTATTGAGTTCAGGAAGAGGTCGATGTCGCTCATTGAGTATGCTAAAAAGATAATTGATAATTGATAATTGATAATTAATAGTTACAAGTTACGAATTACAAATTACGAGTTACGATGTTTGCCGGTTCCAGAGTTGAAATTGTAAACCAAATAAAAAATATTTCTTTATGAAGAAAATTGAAAAGAAACAAGTTGATCCCGAATTGGAGGATTATTGTGAAGGTTGTCTGAGAATTAGAAACAGAATATTTGATTCATCGGTGGCTTCAAGGGAGAATGACATTCCGCATACTTGCTGCGATGTTAATGATGAAGCTTCGAAAGAGAGAATAGCGATTGATATCGAGATTGCTGAGTTGTTGAAGATGTATGAGGAAGGGATAAATAAAAAAATGGAAAGAGGAAGTAAGTTATCAAGAAGTTTAAAATGAAGAAGCAAAAGAAAAGAGGATCTTATAATTTACAGAATAATTTTGCGGAAAAATTTAAAACCCAACTTCAGAGAAAGAAACTGTTAAACGATTACCTTATTCATATCCGAAGTGGGTATAGTGACAAGTCATTTACACTATGCGATATGGATACATTTATTAATTACTGTAACAAGTATCCGAATGATTTCCCCACCGACATAATAGAGCAGGCGAGAAGGGAAAGAATGCTTTTCTGGGAGAAGATTGGGATAGAAGGGACGACCGGTAAGATCCCGGGATATAACAGCCGGAGCTGGGAATTCAATATGAAGAACAGATTCAGATGGAGTGAGAAGATTGAATTGGAGAGCAGGGGGAATGTGGTGACTTCGATTTCATTTGTGGAAAGGAGAGCGAGTAAAGAAATTAAGAATTAGGAATTAAGAATTAGGAATTTCAAGAAGGGGTTGTGATTATATTTTGAAATGTTGGAGAAAATTGAGGACAACCCCCTTTATCCCCCTTTTTCAAAGGGGGAATTAGTGTGTTCGTAAATTTAAGTTGTAAGATATTATTTTAACTTTCCAAAGCTGGGGCTTGGGAAAGAGAAGGGTATAAAAAGTTTTAACTGTTAAGTCATTGGAGGTTAAAGTTGAATTTTCAAATATATTTAGGCGGAATTATGATTCGAGGCAAAGGGTGGTGTTGAATGAGGGTGGTGCGAGATCGAGTAAATCATATTCAATTGCGCAGCTGTTTATTAAAAAATTATTTGATGAAGATAAAAAAAATTTCTTGATTACACGAAAGACTCTTCCATCGTTAAGGATAACATCATACAAGCTGTTCATAGACTTGCTGAAACTGTATGGAGTATATGAATGCTTTACTCACAACAAGACTTTTCGAGAGCTTCGCTACAAAGATAATTACCTGCTCTTTACGAGCATTGATGATTCTACAAAAATCCAGTCAACTGAATTTAATTATATCTGGATGGAGGAAGCGGAGGAGTTTACTTATGACGACTTCATAACTCTTAAGACAAGACTTTCCGGAAAGAAAAGAGAAGATGAAATGAATCAGATTTATCTTGCTTACAATCCAAAGAAACAATTCAGCTACATAAACAAGCAGCTGAAGCAGGACATGGATACTGATTATATACACTCAACATACAAAGATAATCCTTTCTTAGATAAAGATTACATACAACTGCTTCAGGACCTGAGGGAACAGAATTATGAATATTACAGAATCTTTGCTCTTGGAGAGTATGCAGATCTGGATTCGCTGATCTATAATAACATTAGACTAATTAACATCGCGACATATCCTGAGTCTTATGATTATACAATTTATGGATTGGATTTCGGATGGAATAATCCGTGTGCCTTATTAGAGATTAATATCAAAGACAGGAGAGCTTACCTGATAGAAAAAATTTACAGAAGCAGAATGTTGGATGAGGATCTGATTTCATTAATGAATGAAATGAATATTAGTTGTAATGATGAAATTTATTGTGATTGTGCTGAGCCGGATAAGATCGAGAAGTTACGGCTTGCGGGATACAATGTATTTGAAGCGGATAAGGATGTAAAACTCGGAATTGATTTCGTGAGACAGACTGAAATTTACACATGTCATGAAAATGTAAACCTGAATAAGGAGCGAGAAGAGTATGTTTTTAAGAAACGCAGGGATGGAATTGTGCTGGATGAGCCGGTGAAGATGAATGATCATTTGATGGATGCGCTGAGGTACGGTCTTTATACGAAGTCGAAAGAGGCGGAACCGGGGATAAGAGTTCTTTGAGTTCTTTGAGTTCTTTGAGTTACAAGTTACAAGTTACAAGTTACAAGGTTACAAGTTACAAGTTACGAGTTACAAGTTACAAGTTACGAATTACGAGTTGCGAATTACGAGTTGCGAATTTAATCATGGAAGTTGAATTGAAAGTGAAGAACTGTTGATTGGCTCCCCTCTAAGAGCACGCGGGGATGACAATAGCGGGAGGTTTGGTTTTGAACTATGATTGTAATGAATTAAATGAAGACTATGATTTTCAATGTTCAATGTTCAATGTTCAATGTTCAATGTTTCATGTTACTTCTTAAAAAGTAGTTGAAGATGAAAGTTTATGTTTTCAAAAAATACAAAGTATCAAAAAGTTTTTTTCACAAATCGTGTTTTTTACAATTTGACATTTTTGTAAAAATAAAATATCTTGCGAGAATTTTATTAGAAAATAATATTATTATTTGAATAAAATTTTACAAAAACAGGTAATGCAATATTAAAAAAACAAAACTAATTAAATCAAATTAAATTATGATGACTAAAAGACAAACTGCAAAAGGTAATATTGCAACAAGACAACAAGGAAACAGAAAAGGAAATACAAGCAACAGCTCAGTGAGCAGAGAAGGTAATAAAGAAACAAAGGTTAAAATACCGGTAAAAGTGAAAACAGCTTTGAACGGTTCAATAAAGGAAATGGAGAAACAAATAACTGTTAAAGTTTTAAAAACAATTAAAGATCTGGCTGTAATCTGCAGAATAATCGATAAATTAGAGAATCGAAAACGGGAGATGATTCGGATGACTTTGAAGGAAGATGACAGAATGGAAAGAAAATTTTCGGTTAACGGTTAAAAGTTACAGTGAGCAGCACCAATTTAAAAATAGTGTGAAAGAATATTTATTAACTTAAAAACAAAACTATGAAAAAGAAAATCATTGTTATGGCAACATTGGTTGTCACTATATTTTTTTTTAACATAAATTCATTTTCACAAAGCAAAGAATATTTTGGATCCTTAATTGGTGGAATCAGTCTTCCGGTAGGTGACTTCAGTTATGCCTACAGTCCTGGTTTTAGTATTGAAGGAAGGTTAGGGGTTATAACTTCTGAGCATTCCGGGGTCGGGATGGATGTTTCTTATAATACATTTTCCCTTAGGGAAAGCCATGGAGTGCTGAACGGAGGGCAAAATATTATTCTGTCGATAAAAGGATTAATTTTATTTAAAAATTTCAACAGTGTCTCAAAAATTGTTCCTTATGCAACCATTGCTGCTGGGGTAAATATGAGTAAAAGCTCAACCATACAAACTATTTTGGGAAGCAGCTACTCTTATTCATTCTATAACACATTCGCGGTTGATCTCGGCGGCGGAGTTTCATTCAAGACTTCAAAGGACCTGGAGATTGATCTGGAATCTAAACTAAATTCATCATTTGATAATCCGGTGAGAATCTTTTCAGTAAATTTCAAAACAGGAATAAATTATAATTTTTAAATAGTCAATCGTGAATCGTCAATCGTGAATAGGTTCGCTTCGCGCTACAACGGTGGAAGAAATTGTAACTTTTTAAAATTAACATAAATTAAAAATCCGAAAAATGAAAAATAAAAATGTGCACATAGTTCCCACAAAGGGATGGGGCGTGAAAAGGGAAGGAAACAAGAAAAATACTTCCATAGCCTTAACAAAAAATCAGGCAATTGAAATCGGGAGAAAAATTGCGAAGAAAGAAAAATGTGAGCTTATCATTCATAACAATGATGGGAAGATAAGTGACAGTGACAGTTTCGGGAATGATCCGTTTCCGCCGAGGGATGGGAAGCATTAATGTTATAAAACAAAAAATTAACTGCAATTATTCACATTCATAGAAAAAGAGGCATGCATTTACAGGCATAATTTCCTATTTGTATTCTTACAAAAAGGACGGACAACACCAGATTTTAAACTTAATTCCAATATGTTAAAAATTTAGATTCCTCAAACAAGGTGGACACCTTTTAATTAATTTCTTTTTCCTAATCCTAATGATTTTAATTCTTCAACATTAAATTCCTGATGTAGAACAGCATCCGGCTAACAAATATCACAACACTTGGTGTGTTCTTTCTATAGCCTGCTTCAGCCCTTTTTGGTTTTGGCAAAAGTTTTAATTTCTCATAGTATCTTATAGTATCAATACCTAAATGTGTTATTTCCGCTAATTGTCCGATTGTCATGGCTGTTATCTACATTCCGAGTTCCGTTAAGATAAAATCTTTTGTTCCATCCGGTCCGGTTAGTTCAAGCCATGCTTCACTGCCGTCACCTGAAAAAGTCAGGGTAAAGGTAAAAAAATCACAGCATAGCCTTTCAGTTTTTACGAATTCTATCAGTTCATCCATTATTTTCTCAGTACCGCTGAATCTAAAAGCAAAACCATTTTGAAGCTCCTTCTTCTCTAGAACTTGTTTCTTCAAACTTGCAATTACAGTTGCTTTCCTCTCTCGCAGTTCTTTTGAAGTTAATTTGCATGAAAGTTCAGTTGTGTCACTTTTCAACACAAATTTTTCGGAATTAACCGAAAAGTCTTTCTTATTATTAGTGGTCATTATTTTTTCACTATTACAAAACCCATAAATAGTAATTAGCAAAAATACTACGAATATAGTTTTCATAAAACTTAATTTTCTTACAGCTTCAATTTTCTAAAATTGGTTATCGGTAAATGTTCTATTCTCTGCCTATACAAAAATAATCTATGGAGTATAGACCAGAGTCAAGTACACTAATTTATACATACTGAAAAATTTTAATTTCTTTTACAAAACCTCTTACTTAATACTCCCCACCGAGACATTTATTCATTCACTTTTACATCCTTAACAGAATCTTTAAACACTTCCCATGGGTTGAGTTCAATTAAGAATAGTAATTTACCAAATGAATCAAAATGTTTACTTTAATAGCGTCATTTTCTTAATTTCAATTTTATTATAAGTTTCGAGTCTATAAAAATATATACCCGAAGATAAATTGTAAGCATTAAAATCTATTTTGTGATGTCCTGATTGTTTTATTTCATTAATAAGTGTAGCAACTTCTTTTCCTAACAAGTCATAAACCTTCAATTTCACAATACCTGATGCCGGTATTTCAAAGGCAATACTTGTAATTGGATTAAATGGATTAGGATAATTCTGACTTAGCTCAAAGTTATAAGCTTGATGTTCATTATTAATAACTGTTGGATTGTCAACTTTAAATTGATAAAAACCATCAGGTGCTGTTAACGGTTTTGTAATTGTTTTACCGCTGTTGGAGGTTGCGGAAATGTAATAATATATATTTGTCCCAATTGGTTGAGGAGGAATAGCTGTTCGAAATGTGTCTCCGGCAACAGCTGTCATTGTCAATTGATTGAAACCGAATGCAGTATCTGTGCTCCAATAAACTTTTGCATTTGCCACATTACTTTTTGTTTTGATATATGCTTTCACTTCATAAGGCAAAACTGTAATATTCGTATTGTAAAGCTTTGCGTGCGAAATGAATACCGGTTCTAAAACTCCTATCTCTTTTCCAATGCAATGTATTGCTCCTCCGGCAGCAATCATAGAACTGCTATTAATTCCAACAACCCTATATCCGGGTAAACTTTCTCGGTATATTCTTAGAGCTGTTGTATCTTGTGGAAATCCGTAAATTGGAACAATTATAGTTTTGTTAACAAAAAGTGAATTAGTATAAGTAAAATAACTCGAGTTTGGAGGATATTGACCGGTTAAGCTCGGAGGCATTGGGATTCTTACAACTTTAAATGGTCTTCCGTAACAGGTAAGAAAATTATTTAAAATGTATTGCAAGTTAGCTTCAATAAATGGTCCATCAGAAACTCCGGTCGGATATTGACCTACCAATAATGTCTCTTCATCTAAAACTTTCATATGCATATCAATGTGATGGATACCATCATACATCAGATTATTCATCTTGATATACCTTTTAATTCCATTATATTTTCTTACAATCGTATCAATTTCTGCTTCTGTGTGAGTTGGGTTTTCATCTAATACCAGTTTGGAAGAAAACGCAGTACCGTTTCCATCATGTAAAAAATTTCCACCCGGTGAAATTAAATCATTAGGTGGTTGTGTAGCTTGATAAATTGGAAGGTTAGCATAGTTGGCAAAAAAGACTGAGATTACATCATCCAACGGTCGTGGTCTGTTATAAACCCAATCTACTATTTTCAAGCTATCCGCAACTCCAGAATAAGCTGACCATGGACCATAATCCCTGCTCCATACAGAATTAAATGGGGCTATTAAAAATTTCAAATTAATTAATGGAACACCTCCGTTGGTCAGAAAACTTTTTACAGAATTTGAATCACTGCAAACAATGTAAACTAAACATTCATCTTGAATGTAATCCACCATTTGTCTTAAAATTGTAGTGTACGATGTCCATGTAATTAAAATTCCCTGAAATTCCTCCCATTCACCCATTGTCCTTACAGGTGTCGGAGGCGGATCAGTACCATCATTTAAAAATGGAGGCTGATAGTCTTTGTACAATTCTTTTTCTTGATCTGTCACGTAACGTGGAAGATCCTGTGAGAAAGATCCGCTTGTTAAAGAAACATATAAAAATAAAATAAGTAATTTTTTCATTTGTTGAATTTTTTTAAATTTGTAATGATAAAAATTGCTACTTTAAAAAATCTCCTGTATAAATATCCCTTCACTGCAATTTCTTCATAGAAATTATATCTAAAATTTTGTTCAAATATTTCCCTTCGATCCACACTTTGTCACCTTCTGAATAATTAACAGGAATATTTTTCAATGAAATTGGTGAAACATTTGTGGAAATAAATTTGAAAATTTTATTCCCATCAATTTCTAACATTCCGGTTCCTTCAATCACAATATCTCTGACACTAAAACCGCCATCTTCAACGGCATCATACAATTCTTCAAGTTTAATCTTGCCATCTGCTTTAAATGCCAGAAAGAAGAGAGTATTTTTTAAATCAACTTTTACTGATTTAACAAATTCTAATGATTTAAATTGTTCTTCGACCCCCCTGGCGCAAAGAGAGCATGTAAAGCCATCAACACCTATTGTTATCTTACTCACTTGAGATGTTGACAACTTACATGATATCAAATATAAAAGAACAAAAAACATAAAATTTAATTTATTCATTTATTAAATTTTTTATTTTTAAATTAGACTAATAAGAAATACATACATAATTTCTGGTGCAGTTTATAGATTGTAGTATATATTTTTTAATGCTCGTGTTCACCCAGCTCCTCTTTCTTTAGTTCGGATTTTAAATAAAATGTTCCTTTTGATATGACCTCTGAACCCTCCTTTATCTCTTCAAAGGGAAATATCTCAACAAATTTATCATCCGAAATGCCGGTATTAACCTGATATTTTTTAAACACAATTCCCTCTTCACCATTGTGTCCATCACCATCTTTATGTTCTTCATCTTCCTTATGCTCTTCACCATCTTTATGCTCTTCATCTTCCTTATGCTCTTCTTCACCTGAATGTTCTGCATGAATCTCTATTTTTCTTCTTTCATCGGTTTTAACAAAAATGTATTTGCTATCTCCTTCGCTTTCAAGTGCTGCCACGGGAACCGCTAATACATTAGCGTCATTTACATAAATTTTTGCAGTAATAAACATAAATGGATACAGCTCCTGTGATTTATTATTTACTGTGACTCTGACCTTAACCGTCCTGTTTTTGTCATCAAAAATTTTATTTATAAAAGAAACTTTTCCTTCATAACTTTTATCGGGATTTGAACCTGTTTCTATAATTACTTTCTGTCCTACTTTTACATAAGCTAAATCTTTTTCAAATATACTAAGATCAACAAACACTGTAGATGTATTTACTATATGAAACAAATCCGTTGAAGGCTCTACATACTGACCAATGGTAATCATTCGTGCAACGACATTTCCTGAAATAGGGGCAGTTATGGAATAATTTCTCTGGAGATCAGCAACTGTATCAGTGTAAATATTATCAAACCTGCTTTTTGAGATCTTATAACTTGTTAACTTTTCTTCAAGCGTTTTATAATTTGCAAGTGCTCTTTTATAATTCAATTCGATCTCGGCAAAATTCTTCTTTGATCCAATATCATCACTGCGTAATTTTTGCTGTCTTTCGTATTCCTGTTTAGAAAACTCAAATTGATTCTTCGCATTTATGTAGTCGATCTGAACATTAATTAGATCGGGATTCTCGATCACTGCTAGTGTTTGCCCCGCTCTGACAAACGAACCTTCCTTTACATAGACCTTTCTGACTCTTCCGGGAATAATGCTACCGACGTTGGATTCATTATCCTGATTCAATATTATCTCACCGTTTACTTTAATGTATCCGTTTATATTCTGAGATTCTAATTTAGATAATTCTATACCCATCAGCTTGATTTGCTCTTCACTCAGTGCAACCTCATTTTCGTGTGTATCACCTTCTTCTTTGGGTTCCGATTCCTCTGAATGGACATCATGTTCGTGATTATCTCCTTCTTCTTTGTTGTTGCATCCTGAGTAAAAAATTATTAGTATTAAATTTATTGCTGCGGCTATTAATATTTTGTGCATTACATTATTTTTCATTTTAAATCTCCTGATGTAAGTTTTTCTAATTTAATTATTGATTGGTTATAATTGTAAATTGAATTCAGATATTGTACTCGTGTTTCGTAAGCAATATTTAATGACTGTAAATATTCCACATATCCTATAGCTCCTTCATCATAACTTGTTTTTGACTGTCTCAGTATTTCATCGGCTTCTTTCAATGCCTGTTCATTAAAATACTTCACCTGTCTTAAACTGTTTTCATACTCCTCAAAAGTTACATTAATTTCATTCTCCAGTGCCTTTCTAAACCCCGTTTCTTCACTCGAAGCTATTTTAAACTCATAATTCGACTCCTTTATATTTCCCGATTGTTCCCACCAAAACCAAAGAGGGATTCCCAGTCCGACTTCCATTCCCCAGTAGTTATTGTTTCCCAGCAGTTGTTGTTTGAAATACTTAAAGCTAATGTCAGGAAGCAGCTCGCCTTTTGACAAAGATATCTTGTTTGAGAATTTTTCTTTTTGAAAATTCAGCATTTTTAATTCAGGGTTATTATTGATCGCCTTCGTTAAAAGTTCTGCTTTATTAAGTCTTATTTCCGTATATGAAATTTCTTCAACAGGTGTAATATCATAATTTACATTCATCAGAGTCCTTATCTCAGACTGCGATGATTTAATTTCCGATTCTAAATTTTTAATTTCATTTTCAAATTTGATTTTATTCACTCTTGCTCCAAGAACTTCGAGATTTGAAGATTCACCAACTTCATATTTTTTCTCAGCCGTAAAAAGGAAGTCTTCATATATTTTATAATTTTCTTTAGAAGTTTTGAGAAGTTCATTTAATAAAAGCAGGTTATAATAATTAAGTTTAACATTTGTTCTTAATGAATTGACAGAACTATTCAGCTCTTCCTCTGCGACTTTGATCTGCGATTCCTGAACATCCGAACGCAAAAAATAATTTGTCGGAAATTCTATCATCTGCAAGATACCGATTTTCCTGCTGTCTGCATTACTCAGGCTTCCCTGTACTCCTTCATATTCAATGAAAAGCTCCGGCTTTGGAATATTAAATGACTTAAGGTCAATTGCTTTTTCTTTTTCAATATTAAATTTTGATGTCTTTATTGACTGGTTGTTCTCTATAGAAATTTTAATTACTTCATCCAGCGTCATTTTGCTTTGTGATATTACTTCTTTTTCAAAGAATAATAAGCAGACAGTAAATAAAATTAATTTTATTACTTTCATATTAAATTGTTTTATTTATATTTTAAAAGTCTAAGACTATTCAGTATTACTAAAATTGTAACCCCGACATCTGCAAATATTGCCATGACTAAATTACTAAGACCGAGCACAGCCAGTAAAATAAATATGAACTTAGTTACTATCGCAAATATTGTATTTATCTTAATTGTTGAATTTGTTTTTCTGCTTATTCTTACGAAGAATGGAATTAAACTTAATTTGTCATTCATTAAGCAAACATCTGCTGTTTCAATTGCTATACCCGACCCGGCTGAACCCATTGCAATACCTACGTCTGCTCTCGCTAATGCCGGGGCATCGTTGACTCCGTCACCTACCATAGCGACAATCCCGTACTGATTTAATAAATTTTCAATTTCTGTTGATTTGTCCTGAGGTAAAAGTTTACTTTTTACATTTTTAATTCCGACCTTATCAGCAACATAAATTGCCGCCAGCTCATTATCACCGGTCATCATAACCGGCGTTATTCCAAGTGAAATAAGTTCTTTTATAGCAGTTGCGCTGTCATCTTTAATTTCATCGGTAACCGCAACAATTCCTTCCACAGAATTATTTGAACTAAGTACTAAAGCGGTCTTGCCCATATTCTGCAGTTCTTTAACCTGCTTTTTTACATCTTCCTTTACGGAATGCTCTTCTGTTATAAAGTCAAGACTGCCTAAACAATGATGAGTATCCGAACAAACAATGCAGTCTCCCTTAACACCTTTCCCTGTCACCGATTCAAAATTTTTTACTTCATGATAATTTATATTTTCTGATTTTGCTTTTTCTATTATACTCCCCGCAATAGGATGCTCTGAAAAAATTTCAAATCCTGCTGCACATGCAATTAAATCTTCCTTTGTAAATCCGTTCAATGGAATAATATCACTCACGACCGGTCTTCCGAGAGTTATGGTTCGAGTCTTATCCATTGCAATTGCTTTGATCCTTCCCATTGCCTCCAGATATTTTCCTCCTTTTATAAGCAATCCTTTTGAAGAAGCATTTCCAACTGCAGAATAAATTGAAATAGGTGTTGAAATGACCAATGCGCACGGACAGGCGATTACCAATAGAGTCAGACTCATTAACAACCATTCATCGAAATTTCCATTAAAAAATAAAACCGGGATAGCAAATACTAAAATAGAAACAATTAATATTGACGGTGTATAATAAGAAGAAAATTTCTCAATAAATCTTTGAGAATCCGATTTGGATTTGGTTGCATTAAATGTAAGTTCAATTATTTTTGAAAGCGTAGAGTCCTTTGCTTCTCTTGTTACTTTAAATTCAAAATATCCTTGCTTGTTAATTGTACCCGCATACACATCATTACCGATTCTTTTATCAACTGCGATCGGCTCGCCTGTAATCATGGATTCATCAACAAATGAAGTTCCTTCCGTTACTATTCCATCAAGGGGAACCTTATCTCCCGGTTTAACGATTACAATATCTCCCGGCTTGACATTCTCAATTGCAACTTTCTCTTTTCCGTTTTTTAAATTTGCGGTCTTTGGAAAATCATTGACCAAAGCTTGCATCGCAGATTTACTTCGTTCAATTCCGAAATCTTCAAGTGTCTCACCAAGTGTGAATAAAATTATTACAATAGCGCCTTCAGGATACTGCTTTAAATAAAATGCCCCGCATACAGCTATGAACATCAAAGTATTGATGCTTCTGAAATTCAGCTTCAATAAATTTCTTATCCCGCTCAGAAGTGTTTTATGACCAATCAGAATACTTACAGCGGCAAAAACCGGAAATTCTATATAATTGTTAAATCGGATATTCAGTATAGACAATACTTCAAATATTGCTACAAAGGTTAATGCAACTAATAAAAACCTGAACTTATTATTTTTTAATAACTCTTTCACTTATTTTTTTTATGTTGGAAATTGATATATTCAGTTAAATGTTACAAAGAGCTTCATTTGTCTAACTTTTTATACCGTTCATTGGCTTCTTTATTTGAAGGATCAAGCTCTAAAATTTTTATCAGCGTTTTTTCCGCTAATCTTTTATTTCCTATTTTAATATAAAGATCAGTCAGCTGAATCATAATATTAACATTATTGGGATCTTTTTGTAAAGACCTCTCAAGCACTGTGATGTTTTCTAAATCGGTTCTTTGTTCCGGTGCTTTATCATCTATTGAATGTAGGTGCTCAGGAATCGTACTGTACCGGTTGATCTCTATGATAAAGAAAACAGAAAACAGTATGATTAAAATACCTGTTATTAACTTAAATTTATTTTTTTTAAAAAACGCTTTCATGGTTTTTCAAATGTATATTCAGGATTAGTATGTTTATTAAATATTCCGTAGAGCACGGGCAGAACAATCAGCGTCAGAAGCGTAGATGATATTAAACCGCCGATAACAACAGTTGCAAGAGGTCTTTGAACTTCTGCACCTGCTCCCTGTGATACCGCCATCGGTATAAATCCCAGTGACGCAACAAGCGCTGTCATTAATATCGGTCTTAGCCTCGATGCAGTACCGGAAATGATCCTGTTATGAACATCCGTAACGCCTTCTTCTTCTAGACGGTTGAAATAAGCGATCATTACAATCCCATTAAGCACAGCCACTCCGAACAATGCAATGAACCCTATTCCGGCAGAAATGCTGAATGGCAGATCTCTCACAACCAAAGCGAAAATTCCACCTACTACTGCAAAAGGAATTCCTGAAAAAACAAGAAGTCCCTGTTTGACTGAATTAAAGGTGACAAATAAAAGAGTGAAAATGAAAAATAAGGAAACCGGAACGGCAATTAATAATCTCTTCCTTGCGCTTTCAAGATTCTTGAATGTACCGCCGTATTCAATGTAATATCCGGGAGGTAGTTTCAACTGTAAACTTATTTTAGATTTCAGCTCATTTACAAAACTCTCAACATCTCTTCCTCTTACATTTCCCTGTATGACAATCCTTCTTTTACCGTTGTCTCTGGTAATTTCTGCAGGTCCTTCTTTCACATCTATTTCCGCCAGCTCTGACAACGGTATCATTAAGTTATCTGATGAAGCTACAAGGATACTTCTGATTGCATCAATATTAGTCTTAAATTCCGGATCATACTTAATCACAATATCAAATTTTTTATCACCTTCAAACACAACACCTGAAGTCTTTCCTGCTAATGCAGTTTCTATCACACTGTTTACGTCCTCCACATTAATTCCATAACGTGATATCTTTTCTCTTAATATTTTGATCTGCAGCTGCGGAAGACCTTCAACCTGCTGAACCGAAATATCTTCAGCCCCCTGAACAGTACCCATTATTGACGCAACATCATTTCCTTCATCAGACAGAATACTCAGATCGTCTCCAAAAATTTTAACTGCAATATCACCTCTTGCACCTGCTATCAGCTCATTGAATCTTAATTCAATCGGCTGTGTAAACGAGAGTCCAATTCCGGGGACAATGGATAATTCTTTTTGAATTTTTTCGATCAGCTCTTCTTTACTTTCGGCAGAAGTCCATTCTTCTTTAGGATTTAAAATTACGATCACATCACTGAATTCCGGGCCCATAGGATCAGTTGCAAGTTCCGGAGCGCCGGTTTTTGTTACTACTGTCTTTACCTCCGGGAATTTTTCCATTAATATTTTCTCTATCCGGGATCCGATGTTTATTGATTCAGTCAGAGATACACCCGGAAGGCGGACGATCTGGTAAGCAAGGTCTCCTTCATCCAGCTTAGGAATGAATTCTCCTCCGAGGCGTGTAAATGTTATTAAACTTATTATCAAGACTGTAACAGCTATACCTACAGTTAGCACCTTGTTCCTCAATGCAAATTCCAAAGAAGGCAGATAGATCTTTTTCAACTTGTTCATGATCTTATCAGCGATTGTTTCTTTTTCTTTCAAATCTCTTTTGAGTATCAAGGAACACATCATGGGGACATAAGTGATAGAAAGAAACAATGCTCCGACAAGTGCAAATCCAACTGTAAATGCCATCGGCTTAAACATTTTTCCTTCTATTCCGCCGAGGGCAAAGATCGGGAGATATACAACTATTATTATCAGCACACCAAATATTGCAGATTTAATAATTGCAGTAGAAGAGGAATATATTGTTTCATCAAACACTTCTTTGTCCAATGCTTTCTTACTGAAATGTATTTTTGCGGTAAGTGCAACCAATACAGATTCAACAATGATAACAGCTCCGTCAACAATTAATCCAAAATCGATTGCTCCAAGTGACATTAAATTTCCGGACACGTTAAACATATTCATCATGATAATTGCAAAGAGCATTGATAATGGTATGACTGATGCTACAATGAATCCCGCTCTGAGATTTCCAAGCAACAATACCAAAACAAATATTACAATAATTCCACCTTCAATTAGATTTGTTTCAACTGTCTTAATTGTTTTATCTATTAGGTTTTCCCTGTTATAAAACTCATCTATTGTAACTCCTTCAGGAAGTGAGGGCTTTATATCTTCAATCTTTTCATGAACCCTTTTCGCAACTTCTCTTGAGTTGGCACCTTTAAGCATCATTACAATTCCGGCTACTACTTCACCGTTGCCATCCTGTGTTACACCTCCCACCCTAAGTCCGTTCCCGTATTTTATCTCTGCTACCTGATTAAGATATATAGGAACACCATCATCAGTTTTTATAACAATGTTCTGTAAATCTTCAATCTTTTCAATCAATCCAATTCCCCTGATAGAATACTGATCCGAGTTTTTTTCTATGGATCCACCGCCAACATTACTGTTATTATTAATTACGGCATCATAAATTTCACGGAGTGTCAGGTCATAACTTTTGAGTTTGTCAGGATTTATTAGAACATGATATTGCTGTTCGAATCCGCCGAAACTGTTCACCTCAGCGACACCTTCTGTTCCAAGCAATTGTTTTTTGACTATCCAGTCCTGAATTGTCCTGAGCTGCATGTTATCATAAGTAGTGTCATCACGGTTCTCAGGTCTGACAATGTACTGATAAATTTCACCGAGACCTGTACTTACCGGGGCCATTTCCGGATTGCCCAGTCCTTCCGGCATGTTCTCTTCGGCTTCCTTCAACTTTTGAAATACAAGGTTTCGTGCAAAATATGTTTCGACATTATCCTCAAAGACAACCGTCACGACAGATATTCCGAATTTTGAGATCGAACGCATCTCGATAATATCCGGAAGGCTCTTCATAGCAATTTCCACGGGGTATGTTATGAATCTTTCGACTTCAGTCGCGGACAAGGTCGGGCTCGAAGTGATTATCTGGATCTGATTATTGGTAATATCCGGAACGGCATCTATGGGAAGCTTTATTGCAGAATAAATTCCGAACAGAATAAGAATTAATACCAAAAAACCAATTACTAACTTTTGCTTTATGGAAAAAGCAATGATTTTGTTTATCATAAATTAATTTATAATTATTAACTGTTATAAAGCAACAGTCAAAAGAAAATTGAAATAAGACTAACTTATGATTTCGGAGGTGGTGAATCGGATTCTAAGAAGTGATGAAAAAAATGTTGATATTCGGTTTGATTAAATGTTGATTGAATTTTGAAGTGCTCATAAACGAATTTATCGGAAACTGTTGTAACATCATTGCAGCATAGACATATACAAAGGGGTGAACACAAGTCATCATTATGATTTTCTTTTGATGAAGATTGTTCGATGTGAAGTTTATCATCTGAATAAATACTCGCCGAGCAAACATCCGAGCAGGGAATTAACGCCAGGAGTAAAACATAAATTGCAAATATTCTGGATAAGTAATTTTTCACGATACAAATATAATTTTCTGAATCTTTGTAAGCAATTGAATTAATAATAATCTTCCAATAAACTCACAAATTTCCAACCATCTGTCATATAAATGAGTTTAGATAAATTGTGTTTAAAAAATTCTAATAATTCAAAAATATTAGATGCAAAAGGGTTAGGGGTTATCCTCAAATCTTTTATACATTTAAAATAAAAACATACCGATCCCACTTGCAGAGTTATTTGATGTAAACAAAACTTTTGGACGGATATGAATAAATATCAATTATCAACATTAAGCAATTAAGCTTAATTGTTCTTGAAAAAAATTATTTGTATGTTGCAACTATTAATGTCTGCATTAATTTACTTTCCTTGTATTTATTGTTATTGAGTGCAACGCCATGCATTTTGCAACCGATAACTGAAAAAAAAAGATACATTTTGTAATGCTGCTTGCTCCGCCAAAAAATAACAAGGATCACTCTAAGGAAAATCATGGCTGCAATCCGCTTAGAGATTGTAGTTGTTCTCAAAGCTTTGGAGCTGATTTACCTGCTTTTCTTTTATGAAAGTCATCATCAATGATTTTTATAAAGCTCTAGTTGATATTTTCTAATACCGCCTGCATGGCAGGTAAATTCGAATGGATATCACTAAATAAAGCATTATTAAAATTTATAATTGAACGAGAGGTTAAATACAGAAAACATTTTACTAACTCTTTAAAATACATTTACAAAACATCTTCCTTAGAATTCGCAGTCATCAGATTCCATGTAAGTGACCCGGCAATTGCTCCAAGAGGCGGTGCAATTAAGTAAATCCATAATGTTTCTATTTTCCCGGAAATTATTCCGGGTGCAAGAGAGCGCGCAGGATTCATTGATGCACCTGATATTGGACCGGCAAACATTGCTTCCAATAGTATTGTAGCCCCTATGGCTATACCCGCAATCACACCGATTTCCTTTGAACCCAATGCAACATATAAAATGATGAGCATTAAAAAGTAATTGAGAATAAATTCAAAAACAAAGGATTGAGCTGAATTTCCTGAAGGGATTGTTGCTCCTAAAGATTGATTTTCCGGAAATAATAGTTTTAAAATCAAAGTCGCTGAAAATGCTCCGGTAATTTGACTGGTTATGTATGGAAGAAGTTCTTTTTTATCAAATCGTTTTGCAGCAAAAAAGCCTAATGTGACAGCAGGGTTTAAATGAGCTCCGGAAACCGATCCAAACGTGTATATCATTGCTAGTACAACTAAACCAAACGTAATAGCAATTCCGATATGACCAATCGTCCCGGTTGTTTGTTCGTCAATTATGATTGCACCCGTTCCGCAGAAAACCAAAGCAAAAGTTCCCAGAAATTCAGCTGAGTACTTTCTCATTCATTCTCCGGCACATTCTTAATAAAATCTTTGATCGCCTCTTTTATCTTATCTCTTACTACCCTGGTTTGCTCTAATTTTTCATCATAGGTTCCTTCAAACGAAGCCGGGTCTTCAAAGCTCCAATGGATCTTTTTAAGTACAGTAGGAAAGATCGGACACCTCTGAGCACTGGCTTCATCACAAACAGTAATAACATAATTATATAGTCTTCCTTGCCGGAAGAATTCAAATACATCGTTAGTTGAATTACCGGAAATATCAATACCGTCTTCTTTCAATACCTGCACTGCAAGAGGATTAAGTTTCCCCGGTTCAAGTCCCGCACTTTCAACTTGGAAGTTATCACCTCCGAATTTTTTTAGATATTCTGCGGCAATTTGACTTCTGGCGGAATTATGTATGCATAAGAATAAAACTCTGATCATAATTGATAATTTCGTTTTTAAAGTGAAAATCAAAAATAAATAAATTGATTAATAATAAATAATAACAAATTGTAAATTCTTGATTGCAAAAATTAAATTTCAAACAAAGAACATTAAAAGATTAAAAAGTATAATTCTTAAATTAGCTATTTTCAATAAACGGGAACGCATCAGTTAAATTAATTTATCTGTAAATTTTTTTTTAAAATGAATTCTTTATACCATTTCGATACTAATAATGAATAAAATTCTTTACTATTATTCATTATTCAATTCTTATTGGACAAAACTTAGAGAGGGATACACTTTGGTTGCCTTTAGAATTTATTATTGCAGCATGGACGGAGAAGGAGATGACGAACCTGGTAAAGGTAAATATGAAAGGAAGTATGAACTTATTCACATGCTCAACATTGCTTTAACTGGTCAGATTATTTGATGAAAAGCATTTTCTTTACATCCATAAAATTATCAGTTCGAAGCGTGTAATAATAAATACCTGAAGATAGGTTCGAAGCATTGAAATTAACATTATATTTTCCTGAAGAAAGCTTTTCGTTATTCAATAGATTGGCTATTTCATTTCCAAGTATATCATAAACTTTTAAGTTTACATTTCCTGACTTAGCTATGGAAAAATTTATGTTTGTTGCAGGATTAAATGGATTCGGATAATTTTGACTTAAACTGTAAGTTTCAGCTATTGATGAAATATTACTTATTCCGACACTTCCAACCTGTACTGTAAAAGTATCCTGCACAAATTGAGCAGGGTTATCTGTATTATACATTCTTACAACCGATGTTCCCAAACCTTCACCATCACAGGTAAAATCAATATAGAATAATGTATCTGTATGATTTGGTGCAATATTATAAGGAGGATCACCGGGAAGGGATATTGTATCAACAAATGGTGCATAGCATAGATCATAGCACATCTGAGTAATCCATGTTGCCGGTAAATTATTTACTATCCTGGCAAATTTAAAATTTAAATTGGAGGAAGAATTGTTACTTACGATAGCTCGTAACTGAACGACCTGTATTGAATCTTGAATAAACGGAAGTTGGATGTGTGATGATCCCAGTGGAACGTAAGTAAATCCTTGCGCATAAAGATTTTGATAATTAAAGCAAAGCATGAAGAATATTAAATATAAAAATGGTTTTTTTAAATTTTTCATTTTTTAAAAATTTTATTAATTAGTAATCCGTGTAACTTAATTAAAATATTTTTTTGCTTAATATAATCCGGAGAAAGTTCTTTTACAATCCTCTTATAGCGAAGCATGCTGTCTTTCAAAATATTGTAGAACATTTAGGGCATGAACGTGCTGAAATAATTGCCGAATATATGGGAGAAAAGAATCTGGTGCAAGAACAAAAATTCTTGCTTCGAAAAATAACAAACCAGGATTGTTGCAAACAATAATAGCTTGATGTATTTGTGAACGATGCAAGGGTGCTCTTCAAAAATTTATTTCATCGACTTATAATAATCAGGAACAGTAATAAATCCTTCAGCCCTTCCATTTTTAAAAAACAGGGATTGTATCTGTTCTTTATCATCAATAAATTAATTGAGGAACTTTGGTACGCTACTTATAGTTTTGCTTTTAAAATTCAATTTCCATAATTTTGTATTGTGATGAAGACTTTCTCAAAATATTTTTCAATAGTTTTAGTTTTACTATTGATCCAGTCTAATTTTAGCTTTGCAATTACTCAAATTCTATGTAAGATGGAAAAAATGCAGAATTCCTGCGAATGTGAAAATCCCTGCGAACATGAACTCCAAATTAATTCTGAAGAATCAAATTGTTGTAAAGTTACTAGCGGCGAAATTAATAATACAAATATCCTTGAATTTAATAAATTATCAATTATTAAGGATATAAAATTTCAATTAATTGACAATTTTTTAACGGTAAATTTATTAACCCATCTATCTCAAAATTTCAGATCAAATATTCTACATTTCAAACCCCCGGCTGATATTCCCATTGTATTTTCTCATATTCTCATTTAGTTAATTTCATTTTTTCGAATTTATATCCGGCAATGCTTTTAATTTGACCGGCAATTTTTATTTACTATAAATAAAAATCAAAATGAAATTAATACTCATAAATATATTTATATTTTTCAATTTAGCTTCCGGACAGTCCGATTCCAATAAAAGCTCATATTCCCAATATGGCTTAAATGATCTGATAAATTCAGCTTTGCGATCCAATGTTCAGCTTGAACCAATTGAGTATGAGAGGAAAATTCTATCTGCAAAAATCGGACAGGTGAATAAGCAACCTTCACCTATGCTTCAATTTATGCTAGATTATTTGCCGGTTAACTTTATGGATGCCGGCGAATATTCTGTTTTTTATTCTCAACCGCTGAAATTATTCGGAAAATTAGATGCGCAGGAGAAGTTAGCCCGGACGACTTCATCGAAACCAAAAATTGAAAGAAAAGAACTGGAAAATGAATTAATCAAATCTGTAAAAGAAAATTATTTTATGCTTTCAGTAAATGAAAGATTGTTGTCATTTAATAATGAATTTAGGGAGATAATAAATGCCATAACAAGTTCACTTGAGATCAGGTATTCCACCGGACAAGGGAATCAATATGAGATTTTGAAAAGCAATAATGAATTTCAAAATCTTCTTCTTGAAGAAATTGAACTATCCAATAACAAAAAAATTCTTATTAACAATCTTCGAACCCTTACAAATCTGGAACTGCCAAATGATTTTACAACAAAGAACCTTGAGATTCTTATAAAAATATCACCTCCAGATCTGGACTCAGCCAGACTCATTAATGAAATGATATCTAACAATACGGATTTTAAATATCTTGATCAGCAGATGGATGAGAATAAGCTTGAAGAATCAATTGCTAAGCTTGAAAGAAAGCCTGATCTGAATTTGATGACCGGTTACAGGTATATGTCAGATATTCAGGAAAGTTTTTTACAATTCTCTGTTTCCGTTGATCTGCCTTTTATGCCCTGGAATGAGAAAAGGATCGAAGCTGAAATTAAGGAGAGGATGTTAATGGAGAGGAAAATAAATTCCGAAACGAAGTCACTTGAAGTGAATTTGAAAAATGAATTGAAAAACATTTTAGTAAAAATAAATTCATCACTTGAAAAGATCACTTATATAAGCAGCGTTCTTATTCCTCAGACCGAGCAGACTTTTAAATCTGCATTGCTGTCATATGAAACTGCATCGAATCAGTTCATTGATTTGCTTGATACCTACAGGAGTTTAAGAGAAAATAATAAAATGCTGGTTGAGGAAGAAACAAATTATCTGATATCAATAAGTGATCTTGAAAAACTGATCGGCAAACAAATTTTAACAATTAATTAAAAATGAAAAATCTAATCATAACAATATCAGTCATCATAGTTTTAACCGGAGTCTCATTCGGTGTCTATAAAATATTCATCGATAATAAAGATATGGATAAGGTCTCAAAAGCCGGAGAACTTTATGTCTGCCCTATGCATCCACAGATCCAAAGCAATCACCCCGGAGTTTGTCCAATATGTAATATGGATCTAGTCTTAAAAGAAAATACAGATTCTAAAAAAGAATTTGATTCATTAAGCAAAACAAATAATGAAATTGGTGACGTTATGCTATCGCCAACACAGCAGGTAATGGCAAATGTCCAGACGGAAAAGGTTTCAATAAAAGAATTCAAAAACAATCTGACTTTTAACGGGTATATAAAATTTGGTGAAAATAACATGCGTCATATCTCAACCCCTGTTTCAGGAAAAATAATAAAAATGTTCGTAAATTATGAAGGACAGATGGTGAGCAAAGGAGAACCTGTTTTTGAAATTTATTCTCCGGAAATATATTCAACACAAAAAGAGTATTTGCTTGCATTACAAAATTATGAAAATGCAAAAGGGAGTAATAATGATCTTGTCATAGGGCAGGCAGAAGGTTTAATTAACTCAACCAAGACACGCCTTAGATTATGGGAAGTTACACCCGAACAAATAGAAGAGCTTGAAAGCACAAGAGAAGTGAATTATTATATAACAGTCCATTCAAAGTACAGTGGTGTAATTACCAAAAAAATTGATCATGAAGGACACTGGGCAGCAGCCGGTGAAGATGTTTATGATATAGTAGATTTGTCAACTCTGTGGGTAATTGCAAGTGTTCCGGAATCTGAAATTAATAATATCAGAATGGGGCAATCAGCAAAGATAACTTCCGTCTCATTTCCCGGGGAAGTATTTAATGCAAAAGTAAATTTCATCAGTCCGATGTTAAATTCCGAAACAAGAACACTTGAGGTCCGCCTTGATGTTTCTAACAGGAACTACAAATTAAAACCGGATATGTTTGTGAAAGTGGAGATTGGATCTGCAAGATATGAATGGAACATTACCGTTCCGAGAAATGCAGTTCTAAGAACAGGTAAGATGGACATGGTGTATGTAAGAAAAGAAAAAAATGTTTTCTCACCGAAGATGGTTAGTGTCGGTGGTGAAAGAGATGGTTATTATTTAATAACATCCGGACTTAAGGAAGGTGATGAAATCGTAACAAGCGCAGGATTTCTTATAGAAAGCGAAAGTCAGATTCGTTCAGCCGGAAATAATATGCAAGGAATGGCAGGAATGGATATGAAAAATGATAAGGAACCGAGTTACAATAAGGATCAGGATGTAATGAAAGATATGAAAGATATGAAATAATTTGATGGTTTTGTCTTTGAAGTTTAGTTTGAATTTATTAAATTTATTAAAATGAAAAAAATCAAACGAATTATATTATTAATTGTTTTAGTTTTTATTTATGCTGAGTTGTTATCTGCTCATCAGGGGCATTATAATAAAAATGAAAATCTATCTAAAACTGAATTATCGTCAAAGACCACAAAAACTCAGGTAATTGAAGATGTTAACAATTATAACAATTGTAATTCAAATGATTTAATGGGATTGGAATGCTGCTGCTGTATTAATGGAATATGTTTTCAATTTGATAACGGCAGAAATTGTCAAACGGATGATATGCCGAATCAAATTTCATGTAAGAGTAAATGTGAAAATGCAAAATCAAAGGATGATATTTTTATTAGTCAAAATGATAAAATTCAAAATTTTTACAGAATATATTTTTTAAATAATTTTTTATTAAACAAAGAGTCATGTAATAATAATACCAATACTTCACAAAAGAAAATATCAAATAACACACCTACTTACATCTCAATCCAGTCTTTGCTCATTTAGCATTTCCAAGGGATTACTACGTCCATTTTTCACTTTTAATAACATAAAATACAATAATTTTAAGAATAGCTTTCAATCATAAATCTTTTGGATTGTAAGAACTTAAGATAAGTTACGCAAATCAAAATAAATTAAATTAAATTTTTTAATACAAATGAATAAGAATCATAAGAAGGTTGTCTTTTTACTTATCCCGATTGTCTTGTTTTCTATATCCGCAATTTTTTTTAACGGATGCAACAGAAATGAACAAATACAAAAACCTGCGGGGGAACACAAAAAAGACTCAACAGTTCAACAAATAATATATACGTGTCCAATGCACCCCGAAGTCAGATCAACAAAAAAAGAAGATAAATGTCCTAAATGCGGAATGAATCTTGTCGAGGTGAAGGAAGGCTCAATGAATGACCAACATATGAAAATGCATTCGGATAAATACTCATTAAATTTAACAACACTTCCACAAAATCCAAAAGCCGGTGAAGAAGTTACTCTGAACTTTTCTCTTATCAATACTGAATCAAAACAACAAATTAGAGACATTGATATTGTTCATGAGAAAGTCCTTCATTTGATAATAGTAAGTAAGAATCTTGCCTATTTTGACCATATACATCCTGAAATGAATTCCGATGGAAGTTTATCTGTGAATACAAAATTCGATAAAGGAGGAGATTATGTATTATTTGCAGACTTAAGACCTAAAGGAGAAAAGGAAAGCCAGGTTTTTGATATAAAATTAAAGGTTTCAGGGGATCAGATTGAAAATATTGCTTTAACTCCACGGACTACATTCGAAACAGATGGTTATACAGCTTTAATGACAACAGAACCGGCTGATTTAGTTGCGAATAAATCTACTGAAATTGTGGTAAATCTGAAGAAGAACGGAAAAGATGTAACCGATCTTAAAAATTATCTTGGAGCTTTAGGACACATGGTAATAATCAGTGATGACGCTTCCATGTATTTACACGTTCATCCAATGGAAGCTGACGCTAAAGAACATGGTCATGGAAACATGAAGGATATGAAAATGGATTCAGATAAAATGACAAAGAGCGGACCGAATGTTGTGTTTCATACTAATTTCCCAAAATCCGGAATATATAAAGTTTTTGCACAGTTCAATCCGGGTGACAAATTGATAACGACTAATTTTGTAGTAAACGTTGAATAATATGCAGACTAAAATAAAATTATTGTCCGTTATTTATTTTTTCATTTGCATATTAAATTCAAATGCACAGGATACTCTTAGTTATGACAGAGTTCTAAATGAAGCATTATCTAAAAACCTTTTTATAAAAAATGAACAGTTGAATATTGATATAGCAAAAGGGGAATATCACAGGACAAATAATTTTTTTCCAAAACTTCCGGAAATAGATTTGGAATATGAATCCGACAAATTTAACACCAATGATGGGAGTAAGCTTTTCAATTTAACCTTTTCTCAGGAAATTGAAATTGCAGGACAATTTTCTAAACGAAATGATATAAGTAATTACAGGATAAGGAAATCTGAATCTGAATTCAAAACCAGAAATTATGAAATATTATTTGCCATACGATCAATACTGAATAATGTAATTACTCTTCAATTAAAACTTCAAATTGCGAACGAAGTACTCAAGATCAACGAAGAGCTTTTGTTTAATTCAGACCGACGTCTCAAAGCAGGAGATATTTCTGAATTAGAATACAATCTTGTTTCAATCGAAGCTAACAATTCGTTAGTAAACCTGGGTAAGACAGAAATAGAATTTAAAAATGAAGTTAGTAATTTGAATGTGTATTTGGGCTATGAGCAGGGGAAAGTATTTTATGTTAATGCGGATACCACTTATAAACCCGTTATCTTTTCACTTGAGCAAGTGAAGAAAACTGCAATGGAAAACAGGACGGAAATTAAAACAATACAATATGAGATTTTAGCAACCAATAATGAAATATCACTTTATAAAATTGAAAACATTCCAAACTTAAAATTATCTCTTGGATATTCTAATGGAACAACAATAATTCCGGGGGATGATATAATCGGACAACACAACATTGTAAAGATTCAGGATATTGATAAGTTTTTAAATTTTGGAATCGGATTTAGTATTCCTTTGCCTTTTAATGGTTTATTTAATTATAACCAGGGTAACATAAGAGTAGCTGAAGTAAAAACCAAGATTTTAAGAAATGAGATGGAAATAATTAAAAAAGGAATAAATTCTGAAGTAGTAAATGTTTATAACGAATGGGAAATCTCAAAGAAAAATGTAGAACTTCTCCAAAGAAACAATCAGGTTATCGAAAATACCTTAGAACTGCTAAAGATAGGGTACGAAAAAGGTGAAATAAGTCTTATCAATTATCTAAACGAAAAACAAAAGCTGTATGAAATGAAATTAAAATACATCGAAATATTAGGTGAATATAATCAATCACTAATTGCTTTAGAGAAAGTTACTCAAACAAATATCAAATAAAATGCTTAATAAGAATATTATTTATTCAACTGTAATCTTAATGGTAATTCTCAGCCGGGGATTTTCTTTATTGTATGCAAACGGAGATGATGACCATAGTAAGGATAATCCTGATAATGTAAAGACCAATCAGGAACCATATGCCGAGGGTTATACAGGAAAATTTGAAATCGTAGTCACTCTTGGAAATGTTAAACCTAATGTAGCATCAACTCAAACGATTTATTTATCGGATTATAATACAAACGCTCCGGTTGAAAATGCAAAGATACATCCCGAAATCACCGGTGTGGATAATTCAAAGATCACAACACCAGTGCAAGTTGAACCCGGTGTTTACGAATTCTCCGTGGAATTTCCGGAAATAAAAAAATATGATTTTCTGTTTAACATTATATCGGGGGACATTAATGATCTTATTGCAATAAATGAAGTTGACCTGGCGCATGATGAACAGACCGACATTGCCGAGGATAATTCTTTTATCGCTAAGGAATTGGAAAACTGGCTTTGGATCATTTCATCAATAGTCCTGATCTCAATAATAGCATTTATATCATACTGGATGGGAAAAAGAAGCAATTCGAAAATAAATTTAGCCCAAGAATATAACTCTACAAAAATATGAATCATAGAAAAATAATTTTAGCAATACTGACAATAGTTTTGTTTATCTCCATTGCGTTATTAAATAATAACAGCGCTGGGCATGAAGGTCATGGTGATGCTCCTGCTTCTACAACGGCAGCCGCGATAGGTGATCCTTTCTTTGTAGCAAAATCTACTCAATTTATTCTGGGAATTAAAACAGAACTAGCAGCAAAGAGACAGCTTAATTATACTATACAAAGTAACGGAAAAATCATCCCTACTGCCAAAGGTAAAGCCGAGATATTCAGTCCGCTTCCGGGAAAAATAGTTCAGGGAACAATTCCGGTAATCGGGATGAGTGTATCAAGAGGGAGGATCTTGTTACATATTGAGCAAACTCTTGCTGTTCAGGATAAACTCAGTATTGCAAATGAAAAGTTTAAGGCTGAAGCGGATTATGAGCAGGCTTTAAAAGATTATGAACGTCTTAAAGAATTAGAAGGTGTAGCTGCCCAAAAGGAATTACTTGCAGCTGAAATCAGATTGAACGCCAGTGAAAAAACGCTTAATTATTATGAAGATCTGCTTTCAGGTAGTAGTGTAGTGAATAACTATTTCAATATAACTTCTCCGATAAGCGGTGTCATTGTAGAATCAAACATTTCTGTAGGTGAACAAATAGATCCTGCAAAAAAACTGCTGACAGTTGTCGATATAAACAATCTGTGGGTAGAAGCAGATATATATGAAATAGATATATCCCGGCTTCAAAATCTGGATAAAGCAAATATAACGGTACAAACTTTTCCAGATGAAATGTTTGAAGGCAAACTTGTCAACATCGGAAACGTGGTTGATGAAAAAAACAGAATTGTGAAGGTAATATTTCAGGTTGATAATAAAAGAAGGTTGTTAAAAGTAGGAATGTTTGCAGATGTAAATATTGAAACTGAAGGAAGTGCAGAAGTCATTGCAGTTCCAAAAGAGTCTGTAGTCGATATAGGAGGCAAGAATGTTGTTTTTCTGCATACCAAGCCGCAGAATTTCAAAGGTGTGGAGGTATTTACCGGAAGAGATGATGGAAAGTATATAGAGATCATATCCGGAATAGAAGAGGGGGATAGGATTGTGACTATAGGGAATTATCAATTAAAAGCGAACGTGAAATGATAAGTTTTAAAATAGGACAATGTATACGAGCAATTGCTTTATGAGAAGAATCTTCAATAATACCGAATCAATTGATAAATTAGAATTAACTGCCGTGTAAGGCAGGAAAATAAAAAAATAAAAAAAATGTAACCAGGACATCCTTAGGCTTATATGCCTGCTTCTGTTGATCATCATTCTTCATTTAACCAATGCAGATTGATTCAAATTTATAAATATCGAACTAATAAACATGTTTAATAAAATAATAAGCTTTTCATTAAAGAACAGGTTATTTGTAATCGCTGCTGCAGCTTTCTTAATGGTGTATGGTACGTACACAGCCTTTGATTTACCTGTTGATGTTTTACCCGATCTTAACAGACCACGGGTAACTATAATGACTGAAGCAAAGGGTTTGTCGCCTGAAGAAGTCGAAGTATTAATAACTTTACCCATTGAGAATGTGCTTAATGGTGCTACGGGAGTAAAAGATGTAAGGTCTAGTTCCGGAGTGGGCTTATCTATCATATATGTAGAATTTGATTGGGAAAGTGATTTGCTCCAGGCTAGGCAGCTTGTTTCAGAAAAACTTCAAATGGCAAAAGAGAAACTTCCTGAAGGAATAATACCTGCAATGGCTCCAATTTCATCAATCATGGGTCAGATAATGATGATTGGTGTTTATTCACCGGATACAGTTTCAGCAATTGAAATTCGTACTGCAGCGGATTGGATCATTAGACCAAGATTATTAACCATACCAGGTGTTTCACAGGTAATAAATATCGGCGGAGATGTAAAACAATATCAGGTGCAAATCGACCCTAATAAACTTAAGAATTATGGAATAACTCTTGACGAAGTTGAGAAGTCTTTATCTTCATCAAATCAAAACAGTACAGGAGGGTTTACAGAAATGTCAAACCAGGAATACCTGATAAGAAACATCGGCCGGGCAAAGTCGATTGAAGATATTAATAATACTATTGTAGCGTCAAGGGATAATATCCCAGTTTTCTTAAAGGAAGTAGCCGAGGTGAAGATAGGACCTCCAATTAAAAGAGGTGAAGGCGGTTTAAATGGAAAACCAGCTGTAATCATGTCCATTGAAAAGCAGCCCGGTGCAAATACAATTGAGCTGACACAAGAAATAGATAAAGCTCTTGAAGAGTTAGAAAAAACTCTTCCCTCCGGTATAAAAATAAATAAGGACATATTTAAGCAGTCACATTTTATTGAATCATCAATAATGAATGTTGAACATGCTCTCCGCGACGGTGCAATACTAGTATCAGTTGTCTTATTCTTGTTTTTGCTTAATTTCAGAACGACGTTTATTACTCTTACGGCTATACCCTTATCCCTTATCATTACATCATTGGTTTTTGAATTTTTTGATGTATCCATAAATACAATGACTTTGGGAGGGCTTGCTGTGGCAATCGGCGAGCTTGTAGATGATGCAATTGTAGATGTCGAGAATGTTTACAGAAGATTAAAAGAGAATAAACTAAAAGATAAACCTGAGCCTGTTCTGACTGTAATCTATAAAGCATCCAGCGAGGTAAGAAATTCAATTGTATATGCCACCATACTTGTTGTTTTGGTATTCATTCCTTTATTCAGTCTAAGCGGAATTGAGGGAAGAATATTTGCGCCTCTCGGAATATCATACATTATATCTATAATAGCTTCGCTTTTAGTATCACTAACTGTTACACCTGCCTTATGCGCTTATCTGCTGCCTAAAGCAAAATTGCTGAATAAAGGTGAAGGATTTTTAGTAAGATGGTTAAAGAGGCAGGATATCAGACTGCTTGATGTAACCCTTAAACAACCAAAAACAATTTTAATATCGGCAGCGATTGTAGTCATCATTTCAGTAGTTGCCATAACATTTACCGGAACAGAATTTCTCCCTCCATTCAATGAAGGTTCTCTTACTATTAATATTCTATCACCTCCCGGCACTTCACTTACTGAATCAAACCGCATAGGTACTATTGCTGAAAATTTAATTCGCAAAGTTCCGGAAGTTCAATCAACAGGAAGAAGAACAGGCAGAGCAGAATTGGATGAACATGCAGAGGGAGTTCATTATACAGAAATAGATGTAACATTAAAAGATAGTGAAAGAAACAGAGAAGAAATTTCAAATGATATACGAAAACAGTTGGGTATTATTCCGGGAGTTAATATTGGTATTGGTCAACCTATTTCTCACAGGATCGATCATTTATTATCAGGAGTCAGAGCCCAAATAGCTGTAAAGTTATCCGGAACCGATCTTTCGGAATTAAGAAGATATGCAGTTGAAATTGAAAATGTTATGAAAGGTATAGAAGGCTTGGTAGATTTACAAATTGAGAAACAGGTTCTCATTCCACAGCTCAGAATCAAAATTAAAAGAGACGAAGCTGCAAGATATGGATTTACGCCAGGCGACATTACCAAAGCAATTGAGACAGCTTATAACGGAGAAGTTGTATCACAGATACTTGAAGACCAGAAAACTTTTGACCTGGTAATAAAAATAGATGACAGATTCAGAAAGAATACGGAGAACATTAAATCAACATTGATAGACTCTCCAAACGGTTCGAAGATTCCATTATCTGCGGTGGCGGAAATTTCAGAAGACATGGGACCAAATATCATTAACCGGGAAAATCTTCAAAGAAGGATTGTTATACAGGCAAATGTTTCCGGAAAAGATATCGGAACAGTAGTGGAGGAAATACAGAAAAATATTAATGAAAAAATAAAACTTCCAACAGGATATTTTATTACTTACGGAGGGCAATTCCAGGCGCAGGAAGAAGCTTCAAGATTAATTTTATTTCTGAGCATCTTCTCATTCTTAGCAATGTTTATAGTTCTTTATGCCCATTTCAGGTCATCAAGAATTGTTATCCAGATTTTATTAAATATACCTCTTGCTTTAATTGGAAGTGTCATAGCCATATATTTAACCGGAGGAGTTATTTCAATTGCATCAATGGTTGGTTTCATAACTTTGACAGGCATTGCGTCAAGAAACGGCATCATGATGATATCACATTATTTACATCTTGTTAAAGAAGAGGGTGAAAAATTCAGCAAAGAGATGATCATAAGGGGATCTCTTGAGAGATTAGTACCTGTATTGATGACAGCAGCTGTAGCAGGATTGGGAATGATTCCTCTAATACTTGCGGCAGATCAACCTGGGAAGGAGATATTATATCCTGTTGCAACGGTAATATTAGGAGGATTAATAAGCTCAACATTACTGGATATAATTGTAACCCCGGCAGTATTCTATCTTTTTGGTGAAAAAGCTGTGAAGAAATATTTAAATCAGGAAGAACAAATTGATTTTAATAAAGAATTAGCATTAACAATTAAATAAATTAAATAAATAAAATTTAACAATTAAAAAAAAATAAAATGAAAACATTAACATCAGCACTTCTCATAACAATTATACTGTTCAATTTTATTTTTACCGGTTGCGGTAAAAAAGAGGATGATGTAACAACTCAAAAAGAAACAAAGAGCAACACACAAACCCAAACACAGCAGCAAACACCTCCTCAATCACAAACAAATACCAATATTCCAAAGATCGGGATGATCTGGACTCAGATTGAAAAAAAGAGTGAAGCGCTTGGTCAGGTGATTCAAGGCGGTAAAGCACATCATTTGGATGAACCTATAGCTGAAGTAATTAACCTCTTAAAGACTTTGCCTGCTAAGTCGGCAGATTTGGGACAAGTTAAACTCGATTTAATAAAAAACAAAATCAATGAATTGGAAAAAATGGGAAGTAAAATAGATGAATTACACCACGATAAGAAAGATTCAGAAGTAAAAAAAGAGTATGAAAAATTCAAACAATCACTCAATGAAATTAAAAGCCAATATCCACCTGAAAGTTTTAAATAATATTTATTAAATAAGATAAATAGAAAAAGGAATCAAAAAATGAAAACAAAAAAAGTAATTTTAATAATTTTATCCTGCCTTGCTGTTTCTTTAGTGAGTATTAATGGTATTAAAGCAGAGGCATCTGAAATCCAGCATAACAAGACTATTAAGATTAAATTAAAGTCAATGCAATGTGAGATATGCAAAAACACAATAAGTGAAGCCATTGAGAAAGTAAATGGTGTTGCTAAAGTAAGTGTAAATCTTGAGAACAAAACAGCTATTGTAACATTCAATGCAGATGTGACAAATAAAGAGGAGATTGAAAAAGCAATAACTGCCGCAGGATATGACGCAAATGATAAAAAAGCAAATCAAGAAGCTTACAATAATCTTATGGAATGCTGTAAAGTTAAATGATAAGTCATAAAAGCATTTTATGCATCTAAGTAATGTGTTTAAAAATTTTTAAATCTTTAAAATTTTAAAAATCCTTCGCATCAAGATGCGACTACATTGTAAGCTATTTAGAGATATTTACAGTAATTGTTGTGAAGCTTGTAAAAATTAAAATTAAGTAAATACTAAATAACTTTTTTAAATCTCGTTATAAAAAATAATAATAAATATTAAGTAAAAAAGAAAGGAACCAAGTAAATGTTAAAAGTAAAAAGCTTATCAGCTGTGGTATTAATAACATTATTTTCATTAATCTTTAATGGATGTACTGAGGATGAAGTAATTAACCCACCGGTATCCACAGACATTGATTATAATGCGGCATATGTAGTTAACGGGGGGAGTAATTCAATTTCTGTAATTGATCTTGTAACAAGCCAGGTTAAAAGAACAGTTTCTTTAACAAATTTGACATGGCCTCATCATATCAATATGAATTCTGCAAAAACCAAAATTGCTATTGGTGTTCCCGGAATTGATCTTAGCGGAGGACATGGTGGTCATGGAAGCGGAATGGGAAAAGTTGCAGTCCTTGATGCGAAAACCGGAAGTGTATTAGCAACAAAAGATTTACCTCATATAAATCACAATTCAATCTTTTCACCTGACGGAAGTGAGATATGGACTGCAATAGCAGATTCAATGGGAATGGTTTATGTGTTTAATTCTGATAGTTTGACTCTGAAGGACTCTATAATGGTTGGAAACACGCCTTTAGAGGTTACTTTTTCATCTGATGGCTCAATGGCATTTGTTGCAAACAGTATGTCAGATAACGTAACAGCAATTGACGCAATGACAAAGGACATTATGACCACAATTCCAGTAGGAATAATGCCGATAGGAGCCTGGACCGGATCGGATAACAAAATGTATGTAGATAATGAAATGGGACAATCCATAAGTGTAATCAATGTAGCTACAATGTCAGTAGAAGAAACTGTTTATTTGGGATTCACACCCGGAATGGCAGCATATAATTCTCAAATGAATGAGCTTTGGGTAACAAATGATGATATCGGGACTGTGGAATATTTTCATAGGTTGAACAATGAATGGCACCTTAAAGGAAACGTTCCAACAGGCAATGGTGCACATGCGTTATCATTTAGCAGTGATGGAATGACAGCATATGTAACGAATCAATTAGGAGGAACTGTATCGGTAATCAATGTAAGTACACGAACAAAGACTTCTGATATAACTGTAGGCACAAAACCAAATGGTATATTGCTTAGATATCCGAATTAACATAGAAATGAAGTGAAACAATCATAACGTTACTTCATTTTTAAAAAATAAAATTGGAAATATTTTTTATAATAATATTTATTGCAATTATAATTTTCATTGCTTACAGAAAATTTAAAAAAGTGAGTGATGATAAAGATTGTTGCAAGTAAATTTAAGTAAAATAAAATTATGACTCATACTTATAAAGTTTCAGGTATGACCTGCAACAGCTGTGTTTCAAAAGTTCAGAAAACTTTATCGGCAATCGGCGGAGTTGAAAATGTTAAAGTTACATTAAATCCTCAGGAAGCTGAAATTATTATGAATAATCACATTGGATTAGATGAAATGAATTCTGTTTTGAAGAATATCGGTAATTATAAAATGGAAGAATTAAATTCAGGAATTAATCAAAAAGATAATAAAGAAGGTTTGGTAGAAGAATCGAAATTTAAAACGTATAAACCGCTTATTATTGTATTTTTGTATATTTTATTAGGAGTAGTGATATTACAAATAAATTCGGGAGAGATCGATTGGATGGAAGCGATGAATAATTTTATGGGAGGGTTTTTTCTTATATTTTCCTTCTTCAAAATGCTTGATTTGAAGAACTTTGCATTTTCTTACAGCTCCTATGATGTTGTTGCAAAGAAATGGCCGGGATATGGTTATATTTACCCTTCTATAGAATTAGCTTTCGGAATATTGTTTATGCTTAAAGCATTTCCAATTTTTACAAGCGCAGCTACATTTGTAGTGATGAGCATTAGCAGTATCGGGGTTTTTCAAAGCATATTGAACAAGAGAAAGATTCAGTGTGCTTGTCTTGGAACAGTATTCAATTTACCAATGTCAACAATTACGTTAATTGAAGATTTACTTATGGTAGCTATGTCCGGTGCAATGTTAATTTATATGTTATAAACACAAATTAAATTGAAAATTAATTATGAAAACACTATTCATAAAAATAATTTTCCTGTATGTATTCTTACTTATAAACTTTTCACAAGCACAGCATGAGCATAATGGCAACACGGATAACCCGATGAAGCAGATTTTCAGCACTCAACAATCTGAATTCTCTGCTGAGGTTTTGTCAGCCCCGGAAAAATTAATTACAAAAAAACAGGTAATTCTATATCTAAAATTATCATCAATTTCTTTAATTGATTCATCCCCAGTTACACTAAGAATAAATTCTCATGGTAATGTTCATAGCATAAACAAACTTATGGATTATTCATCCGGTCTTTATAATAGTACTGTTCAATTTCAAGAATCCGGATCACATCAGTTCTCATTCAGTTTTAATTTAAAAGATTCAACCGGTAATTTGAAGAAAGCTAATTTCAGTTTTACTAAAGATGTTGTAGATGCCGATAACATGAATAATCATGAGCATGGATTTATGGGAATGAGCAATGCAATGATGATAATAATGGGTGCTGGTATGGTAGCAATGATGGTAATTGCAATTATAGCTGGCACGAATCATAAATGAAAAGAATTGTTTTTTTGAATGCAATGAAAAACACAAATTACTATTACAGAATTTGAAAATTTGTGATATGATTAAAATCATATTATTTGGTGATATAAGTCATTTGAAAACTACTAATAAGGAGTTAATTTTGAAAGCAAATGAAAATTATTAACATAAAACTATTCGTCAAGGAGAAATAAAATGAATAACCTAAGGGTCAAGCAATTTGGAATAGCAGCAGGAATAACTACAGCTTTGTTGAGTTTAGTTTGTGCTATACTTATTATGTTACTCGGAAGGGAAGGAACCATAATTTTCTCAAACAACATTTTTCACGGACTCGACGTTAGTTTGATTGTAAGTGATAAAATTACATTTTGGCAGGTATTGCTGGGTTTGATTGAAACTTTCGTTATTGGTCTGTTAATTGGTGTGGGGTTAGCATTTTTTTATAATTTGATGAGTAAAAAAATATAATTAGATCAGAGCACTAAATCAAAGAAAACATCAAAAGTGTAAATTCATTTTATTAAACAAAAAATTAAAGTTCAATCATGAAAAGAAGAGAAATGTTAATCAAAACGATGCAGTTGGGAGCTTTTTTTACATTGGCTGATCCCGTAAAGTTTTTTGCAAATGAAAAAAGAAATGCAATGCTTACAGAAATTACCGGAAATCCTCTAAAATTTCCACCTGTATTTACGAATGGTGGAACAATGACACTTGGTAATTCTTCAGTCGATGTATGGCCCGGTCAATCAACACAGGTAATAGCAATTAACGGGTCTTATCTTAATCCTTCAGTCGTTATTCAGAGAGGATCTGTGTTTACTGCCAATTTTATTAATCAGCTTTCAGAGCCGGCTACGATTCATTGGCATGGCTTGAATGTTCCTGAATTAATGGACGGGCATCCAAAAGATTCCATATTACCGGGTGGCTCATACACTTACACTTTTCCGGTCAATCAAAAAGCCGGAACATTCTTTTATCACGCACATGCACACATGCATACTGCAAAACAGGTTTATAAAGGTTTTGCAGGTTTGTTTATAATTGATGACCCTTCTGAAGTCCAGCTTGGTCTTCCCCGTGGTGTTTATGATGTTCCTCTTTGCATACAGGACAGAAGAATCTCAGATATACCGCAGTTTACTTATGACCCGACTATGATGGAAATTATGGAGGGATTTTTGGGAGATACTGCCTTAGTAAACGGAACTCCTGATGCATATTTTGAAGTATCGAAAACTTTATATAGATTTAGATTGCTAAACGGATCAAATGCCAGAGTTTATAAAATTGGATTCTCTGATGGAAGGCAATTTCAAGTTATCGCAACCGATGGCGGGTTGAAAGACTTGCCGGTTCAAACAAATTCATTTTTTCTCTCACCCGGAGAAAGAGTTGACATCCTGTTTGATTTTTCTTCCTATTCTATTGGTCAGAGCGTAATATTAAAATCATTGCAATTTAATTCTTCCGGTCAGGGAAACTATGTACAGGGCAGCGAGATGAATCTTCTAAGATTTGATGTGACAGGAAATTTAACCTCAGGAGGAATAGTGCCAGCTTCTCTAACGCCAATAAATTATTATAACCCTTCCGAAGTGATAACACACAGAACATTCACATTAACAATGGTTCAAATGACTCATCGGATAAACGGTTTAACATTTGAAATGAACAGAATTGATTGGGAGACTCCTTTGAATTCGCTTGAAGAGTGGGAAATCATAAATTCTACCAATGAATTTCATCCGATGCATATTCACGGAGTTCAGTTTCAGATTTACTCGAGAAATGAGAATACGAATCTTCTTCCAAATGACAAAGGATGGAAAGATACTGTTCTGATAAATCCTAATGAGATAGTAAAGGTGCTTGTGAAGTTCACAGACTATAAGGGTATATATTTATTTCACTGTCATAATCTTGAGCACGAAGACGATGGAATGATGTTGAATTTTAAAGTAGCAGATCCTGTAGGAATCAATGAAGGAAATTCAAATGTGCCTGAAGATTATAATCTTTATCAAAATTTTCCGAATCCATTTAATCCTACGACTGAAATCAAATTCAGCATTTCCAAAGACAGTAACATGAAATTAAAAATTTATGACCAATTAGGCAGAGAAGTAAGCACATTGGTTGATGATTTTAAAAAAGCCGGTACTCATTCGGTAAAGTTCAATGCTGATAATTTATCATCGGGTGAATATTTTTATAAACTCATTGTGGGGAATAAATCATTGACGAAAAAGATGTTGTTGTTAAAGTAATAATTTATTAACCTAAAACAAACAAAAATGAAAACCTTAAAATTAGTTTTATTAACTATTGTTTCGACAGTATTCTTTAGTTCTTGCTATCCGCATACTGAAGGTCACTACTGGGGAATGCACTGGGTCTGGTGGATAATTTGGGTAATGTTTTTGATTTGGATATTTGCAACTCCATGGGAGATTCCCGGGGAACGAAGAAAAAGGGAAACTCCTCTGGATATTCTTCGAAGACGTTATGCTGCCGGGGAAATTAGTAAAGAGGAATTTGAAGAGAGAAAAAAAACACTGGAGCAAAGTTAATCAAAATTGAATCCTTTTAACCTGTGATTAAATAGATATGGAAAATACAAAACAGTTAGACAATTTTGAGATTTCAACAAAATGGAATGTAATAACAGGAGGACCGTCTTCAGGTAAAACAGCAACCGTAAATCAACTTAAGAAGATTGGATTTTCAAGTACACCTGAAGCAGCAAGAACATTGATTGATATAGGAATTAGTTCCGGATTGACTGTTCAAGAAATAAGAAGAAATGAGGAGCATTTAAATCAAAGTATATTATGTGTTCAAATGGCTATTGAGAATGTATTATTACCTGATAAGGTTTGCTTCCATGACAGAGGGATTCCCGATTCTCTTGCATACATACGACTCTACGGGGGAGACGAAAGTATTGCAAGAAAATTTGCTGCAAAAAGAAAGTATCATAAAATCTTTCTTTTAGAACTTCTTCCGTTTCAAAAAGATTACGCAAGAACAGAAGATTCCGGGAAAGCAAAACACATTGAACAGTTGATTTATAAAACTTATACAGAATTAAATTATCATGTTATAAGAGTACCTATACTAACAATTGAAGAGCGAGCTTATTTCATTTTAGACTCATTAGGTATTTCTGAAAAAATCAAAGCTTCACATTAAAATAATTTTATAAAAGTAATTCGATATTAATTTACATAAAAATTATTTATTAACTTAGACAAGAAAATTTAAATTATGAAAACACTACAAAAAGTTACATTGGCAATTGCATTAATTACTTTATTTTCATCCTGCCAATCAGGTTCAGATGTAAAACAAGTTCTTGCAAAGCCGGAAACACGAAAGGAAATAATGGACTCAATTGCTAATAATGGTAGTATGTCGAAAGAAATGATGGAGGCAATGATGAATAGCAAAAACGGTAAAATGATGATGCAGGGAAATGAAAAGATGATGGGGATGATGATGGAAAACCATGTACATATGATAAAAATGATGAAGGATAAACCCGCCATGATGCAGAGTATGATGACTGATATGATGGAAGCATGCAAGAGTGACACCAGTATGATGTCCTCAATGTGCAAAACCATGATGGGAAATAAGCAAATGATGGATATGATGCAAAAGATGATGGGTGAAACTAAAGATATGAATAAGATGGAGGGTATGGATAAAATGGAAGGAATGGATCATAAAACAGAAAAGAAGGCTGACAAAAAATAGATTATTAACACTCTTAAAGAATTTAAATAAGAAAACATGAAAGCATTAGTTTATCATGGAGCAGGAAAAAAATCCTGGGAAGAAAAACCAAAACCTGTATTAAAGGAACCAACAGATGCCATTGTTAAAATTCTGAAAACAACTATATGCGGAACCGATCTGCATATTATGAAAGGAGATGTTCCAACTGTTACAGATGGAAGAATTCTAGGTCATGAAGGTGTGGGCATTATAGATGATGCCGGAAGTGCAGTGAGTAATTTCAAAAAAGGAGATCATGTTTTGATATCCTGTATTACATCCTGCGGCAAATGCGAGTATTGTAAGAAAGCAATGTATTCGCACTGCGAAAAAGGAGGATGGATTTTGGGTAATTTAATTGACGGCACACAGGCGGAATATGTAAGGATTCCTTTTGCCGACAACAGTCTATATCCTATTCCGGCTGATGCAAACGAAGAAGCTCTGGTGATGTTGAGTGATATTTTTCCCACAGGTTTTGAATGTGGTGTATTGGATGGAAAAGTAAAGCCGGGGGATACAATAGCAATTGTGGGTGCGGGTCCAATAGGTATGGCGGTATTATTAACGGCTCAATTTTATTCGCCTGCTAACATTATAATGGTAGATCTTGATGACAACCGCCTGAATGTAGCAAAGACTTTCGGAGCTACTCATATTATTAACTGCGGAAATGAAAAAACTGTTGAAAAGATTTTGAACCTGACACAAGGTAAAGGAGTTGATGCAGCTATTGAAGCCGTTGGCATACCTGAAACATTTGAATTATGCGAGGCAATTGTTGGTGCCGGAGGTCATATAGCAAATATAGGAGTTCATGGGAAAAGTGTGATCCTTCACATGGAATCTTTATGGTCGCGAAACATCACGATTACTACACGACTTGTTGATACCGTAACCACACCCATGCTTTTTAAAACCGTTAAGGCAGGTAAGCTTGATCCGAAGAAACTCATTACACATCGTTTTAAATTAGATCAGATAGTTGAGGCTTATGAAACATTTGGAAATGCTGCAAAAGAAAAAGTATTAAAAGTAATATTGTCGAATTAGAATAGGATAGACAATACTAACGCTATAGTAAATGTAACAGCTCAAGAAGTAACAGTTACAATATCCGATTGCAAGAGCTCGAATGTTACACCTATTTTTTGAACCTTGCGGTTGCCCGGAGAACATTCACAATTAATGGCAGCAATATCTGAAGAATCATGTGTTGCAAAAAAACTGTATAAATTCATTAACTAAAATACAACATAAAATGAAAAAGCTTAGCATATGCAGTATAAATGCAATAATTGGTGTGGTAGAATGGTTCATCACCGGCTGACTGATAAACGGTCAATATTGCAGCAATTTATAATTATGGTAATAAGTTCCATAAGACATAAATGTTACAAAAAACAATTAAATACCTAAAATCTCAATTGTGATTAATCAGGCTAACTAAAAATTCAACAAACATGAAAAAAAACTATGAGTTAAAAGGAATGAGCTGTGGAGGCTGCGTAAACACTGTAAAGCGGTTACTGCTACGAGTCCCGGGAGTTGAAGATGTCGAAGTTCAATTACATCCACAAGGGGCAGTCCTTACAATGAGTAAATCCATTAATGTAAGCGAATTACAAGCCCAACTTAACAAAGCGGGACATTATACGATCACGGAAGTAATTTAGAAATAATAAATAACTTAACAACCAAAATTGTAAACCCAGAAATCAATTAACATGAGAAACACAATTATAATAATTTATGATTATTATTTTAAAAATATAAGATGGTGAAGCTGATGATGGGTGGAACTAAAGATATGAATAAAATAGAGGGTATGGATAAAATGGAAGGAATGGATCATAAAACAGAAAAGAAAGATGACAATAAAAAACATCATTAATATCTCTAAAAAATTCAAAGCATTATATTAACAATTTAAATATAAGTAATTCAATATAAATTGTTCTGATAAGCACACATTAAAAAAATAAAATATTATAAGCAAAAAGAAAAATGAACAGATTAAATTTAAAAAAAATCTTACTTACGAAAATCTTTATCGCGATATTAACTTCTATGTTAATATTAGGATGCAGCAAAAAAGAACCTGCAAGCAATAATGAAGAGAAAAAGCAAAGCAAACAGCAGTCCGAACAAATTGAGAATCTTACTATCAATCTTCCGACAATGCAGTGCGGAACCTGTAAAAAAAATATCGAGACTGCAGTAAAGAAGTTGGATGGTATTAAAGAGATTACCGTCTCAGTAAAAGATAAATTTGCTCATATAGATTATGAAAAGTCAAAAATCAACATTGCACAGATTGAGGATGCAATCACATCTGTGGGATATGATGCAAATGATAAAAAAGCTGATCCGGAAGCCTATAAAAAACTTGAAGATTGTTGTAAGCTTCCTGAAGATAGAAAATAAAAATCATGGAAAAATTAATTTAAACAAGGAGTTAGTATGCATGACGCTGATTATGGAGGTTACGCTTACGGTTTCTGGACTACAGTAGCTTTTAGCATTCTCATAGTATTGTTTTTAACTTTTACTTTCATAAAACCGAAAAATAAATTTGAATGGCGGTCAATGGGAGCTTTCATCGGATTTATTGTGGCTTTATTTACCGAGATGTATGGCATTCCTTTGACAATATATTTTCTTTCGGGATGGTTAGGAAATAAATATCCGGTTCTCGATCCTTTCTCGCATTCGAGCGGTCATTTGGTTTTAGTATTCTTAGGATTATCCCATTCTGTTGCAGCTATGACTGTTCTTCATATAGTTAGTAACGGAATAATTTTCTTTGGATTCTATCTGGTATATAAAGGGTGGAAACTCATACACGATTCGAAAAAGAATGAACTTGTAACATGGGGTATTTACTCGCAAATCCGACACCCACAATACACGGGTTTGTTTTTAGTTACTATTGGTTTTTTAATTCAGTGGCCAACAATCATTACATTATTTATGTGGCCAATACTTATGTTCACATACTATAGACTCACTAAAAGAGAGGATAAAGAGCTCGAAAGTAAATTTGGAAAGAATTTTCTGGAATATAAAGAAAGAGTACCGGCTTTTATTCCAAGAAAAGCTTAATTAAACATATTTATAAACTTAAAAAAAAATATTATGAATACCAGACATCATTTTTGGATGATCTTAGGATGCATTCTGCCTTTGCTGCTTATTTTTTTTCTGCCGGTATTTGGCATATCGGGAAACATATCAATTTTAATCTTCATTCTTTTAATGTTTGGCTGCCATTTTCTAATGATGGGCAGTCACGGATCACACAAAGGAGATGATAAAACTAATCAAAATAAAAAGGAGAATAGTAATGCATCACATCAACATTAAACAGTTTGGTTTTGCCGTAGGGATCACTGTTGTAATCATTTACATTGGCTGCATTATTGTTATTTCATTGGTAAGCACCGAAACAGCGGTAGTATTTTTCAACAACCTGATGCATTCAGTTGATGTTTCTGACATTATAAGAAAAACACCTATGCCTATATCCGAAGCATTAATAGGTGTAGTAGAATGGTTCATCATAGGATGGCTGACAGGAGCCAGTATTGCAGCAGTTTATAATGCATTTAATAAATTACACAGGACATAGTGTAACAAGATAAATATAAACATACTAACATCATATTTTTAATCTCTAAAAAATTTTTATGCACAAACGTCATTTTTGGATAATGATAGCATGCGTTATATCTTTGCTGCTAATTTTTTTACTCCCTGTTTTTAAAGTTAACGGAGGTTTTCGTATTATGATGATTATTATTTTTATATTAAATTTACTAATGGTAACATATAACCTCCGCCTATTACATCAGAGTAACAAAAATCAAAACGATAAGGAGGAAAAGCATGAAAGCCCTTAACGTTAAGAATTTTGCATTTGAGTCGGCTCCACGTTTGTCATTTTGTAGTCTATGCTTTCCTAAGGTTCTCAGTTTAGTTAACATATTTTTATTCTAAAAAAAATATTATGAATACAAGAAAGCACTTTTGGATGATGATAGGCTGTCTGATTCCATTAATGATAATTTTTTTACTCCCCGTATTTGGAGTCAACAGTCCAATACTATTTCTTATTTTTATTGTAGTTATATATTTTTTTCATTTATTTATGACAGTACATTATGTTGATAGATCAAATAATAATGATTCCGAAAATCAAACCAATAAGGAGGAAATACATGAAGACCATTAATGTTAAGAGATTTGCGTTCGCAGTTGGTTCAACTTTATCAATACTTTATGTAGGGTGTGTTTTCCTAGTGTTGACAGTTGGAACATCCGGAGCAGCTCTATTTATGAGAGATATTTTTCATTGGATAGATATCTCACTAATTGTAAGGGAGCAGGTTCATCCGTTCGAATTATTTTCCGGGATAATAGAAATTTTTATAATCGGATGGCTTACCGGTGCAACGATGGCTGCGATGTATAATTTTTATGATTTTAAACCAAAGAAAGAATAATGCAGTATGCGTGGTTGACCTGGTCAATTATTTTTCTCATCGTCTGGGCAATTATTTATATCTCTAACACGAGAATTAGAAAAGAAATGTTGGGAGTTAGTTTGTGGACGATGCTCTTTGGACTTACAGAGCCTTTGTTCGTTCCTGAATACTGGAATCCTCCTACTCTTTTTGACCTCGCTGAAAAAACCGGTTTCGATATAGAGAGTCTTATTTTTACTTTTTCAATTGGAGGGATAGGATCGGTTTTATATAGATTGGTTAACAGAACTGACATTGAGCCATTGCATCCTTATGAAAGAAGCAATAAGAGACACAGAATTCATTTTTACATATTGCTTACACCAGTAATTGTATTTCTTCTACTTGCTTTACTGACGGATCTGAACCATATTTATTGCGGCATTATTGCAATGTTCTTAGGATCTTTAGCCACACTTTTTTGCAGACCTGATTTAAAAAAGAAAATTTGGTATGGAGGAATATTATTTCTAATTTTATATTTCGTCTTTTTCGAAATACTTAACCTTTTGTATCCTGGCTATGTTGAGCAAGTTTGGAATTTAAGAGATATCTCCGGGATATTAATCCTTGGAGTTCCTTTGGAAGAATTATTGTGGGGTTTTACATTTGGAATGTACTGGTCCAGCATTTACGAACATTTATTATGGTATAAACTTAAGAATAAATAATGTCTTTTAACAGAAATCTTTTCATAATTTTAAGCGGTCTATTTATAGTGATGGTCGGATTAGGACTCACACTTCCGGTGCTTCCTTATTTCATACAGAGACTTTCAACATCCGAAGGTATAACCCAGCAATTTACATCCTTTCATGTAGGATTATTGACCGGACTTTATGCCCTGATGCAATTTTTATTTTCTCCAATATTCGGAATATTATCCGACAGGATAGGAAGGAAACCATTAATTATTTGGGGAATGTTCGTTTATTCATTGTCTCTTTTATTCTTTACTATCACAACTAACCTATTACTTTTTTATGTTTTAAGAATAGTCGGTGGAATATTTTCAGCAGCATTTTTGACCGGTTCTATTGCATATATTGCGGATGTTACATCGATTGATAAAAGAGGAAGAGGAATGGCTTTATATGGAAGTTTCGTTGGTTTAGGACTTGTAGCCGGTCCTTTCATAGGAAGTTTTTTTTCTCAAACTAATTTTCATTTGTCTTTTTATTTATTTGATTTCATTATCGACAAATACACTGTCCCATTCTTGCTATCAGGTTTATTTTCCATCGTTGTGTCAATGGCACTTCTCATATTTCTTAAAGAATCCAAGGAGGTTCCCGCATCTGAATCCAAAACAGTATCTCCAAATATTAAAGATTATTTTAAAAATCAGAAGTGGTCCTTGAAAGACACTTTAATAATGCTCTTACTTCTGTCATTTTTAAGTCAGTTTACTCTTGCCATGTTTGAAGGAACATTTGCTATTCATTCACAAAGACTCTATAATTTTGATCTTGAACAAATTAGTATAATATTTGCTGTTTGCGGCGGTGTAATGGGGTTGCTGCAGTTAGGCCCGGTGTCATGGTTAATTGAAAAGAAAGGAGAAAGCTCTCTTTTGCCATTTGGGTTAATTTTCATGGGGATTGGTATATCATTACTTATGTCGACTCAACAGCTGGAATTAATATTAATTTATGTTTCGGTAATTTCAGTTGGAATGGCTTTATTAACACCAAGCTTAGCTTCCTTAGTTTCAAAAGAGTCTCAAAACAATTATGGTATTTCCTTAGGAATTTTCAGCTCAGTAAATAGCCTGGCTCAGGCAACAGGAGTATTATTTGGTGGAATTACTTTAATATGGTATACTCATTTATCATACTGGCTGACATCATTTTTTCTTATCGTATCAGCGATATTAATTTTTATTAAGCAAAGATATTCAAAAATTGCAAAAGAAGTATTATGAAACTCACCAGTTATTTATCAATGAAAACAAAACATATTTGATATGGATAATGCGGTAGCTTTAGTCAATGCGTATCTACAGATAAATGGATATTTTACCGTAGCGGAATTTCCCATAGTAGAACATTTTAAGCGGGATAATACTAAATTAAGAAGCGCTACTGATATAGATATTATGGGGTTTCGTTTTCCTCATGCCGGCATGATTACGCAATTTAAAAATAATAATGATTCCAAGATTACATCTATCGATAAAAAGTTAGAAGTTAAGAATGAGTTCTCTGATATGATTATTGGAGAAGTCAAAGAAGGAAAGCCAAAATTCAATAGGAATATTTTTGAGCCTGAAGTTTTAAGAACTGTTTTATTAAGATTTGGCTGCTGTGAATACAGTGAAGTCGAAACTACGGTCAGCAGTCTTATATCAAAAGGATTTTATGATATTCCCCATCGGCATACAATTCGAATGATAATATTTTGCATCGAAAATGAATTTAGCTATAAATACAAAACAATATCGCTAAATCACATATTAAATTTTCTTAAGGAATATATTAACAATAATTGGGAATTTTTCAAAACTGCTAATTATAAAGATCAGGGTCTTGGTTTTATGGTAACCTTAGAAAAGATTTTGAAAGAATCTAAATTTTTAACTTAAAATGATTTTTTGAATTCTAGTTTAGTTTTGGTAATTATATTAATCAAATAATTTAAAATTTTTGGAAATAAATTAAATATAGCTTCATGAAAAAAATAAGAGTTGCAGTAAATGGATATGGTGTAATCGGGAAGAGAATAGCAGATGCAGTAGTTCTGCAGGACGATTTGGAATTGGCAGGAGTTTCTGATGTGGTATATGATTGGAGAATTAAAATTGCAGAATCCAAAAAATATCCTGTGTATGCATCTTCAACTGACGCTTTCACATCCATGAAATCAGCCGGAATTGATGTGAAAGGATTATTGGATGATTTACTTAAGAATGCAGATATTGTATGTGATGCTACACCTAAGAAAATTGCCTCTCTCAATTTTGAAAAATATAAAAAGCTTAGAATAAAATCAATTTTCCAGGGCGGTGAGAAGCATTCATTGACCGGACATTCATTTGTAGCTCAGGCAAATTATGAAACAGCAGTAGGGTTACAATCCACGAGGGTAGTATCGTGCAACACGACGAGCATTGTAAGAACATTAGGAAGTCTGCATAAGGCCAGCCTGGTTAAGAATTCAAACGGGGTATTAATCCGTCGGGCTACTGATCCCTGGGAAAGCGATAATAACGGTATAATGAATACAATCGTCCCTGAAGCCACTATCCCATCACATCAAGGACCGGATGCACAGAGAGTAATTCCTGATTTACTACTCAACACCATTGCTTTTAAAGCGCCACTTACCATAAGTCATTTGCACAATTGGCATGTTGTACTAAGCAGACCGGTTTCAAAAGAAGAAATTATTAATATATTTACACTAACTCCGCGTGTCATTTTTTTAAAAGAAAGCGAAGGGTTATCAGCAATCAACCATACTATAGAATTAATGAATGATTTGGGGCGCCCGAGAGGAGATATGTGGGAAGTAGGATTATGGATTGATAGTTTGACTGTCAACGAAAATAATTTATACTTTAATTATCAGGTATATAATCAAGCTATTGTAATACCGGAAACTATAGACGCAATAAGAGCTTTATCAGGAATTGAAGCTAGTGGTGATGAATCAATCAAAAAAACTGATATTTCAATGGGAATATTACATGGAAATTTATGGAATTAATAACTTTATAATTTAACTGGTTAGAAATAAAAAAAATCAAATAATAAAGAAATAAATAAAAATAAACATGGAACATAAAAATCACAACCTGCATTCGAATCAACCAATGAATATGCATAGCTCACATAAAAGCATTGAATCTAAAGATGAGACAATACAAGACCATTGCAAAATGAATCATGAAGAACATGCCGGTCACACAATGAAACCGGTTAATGAAATGACTTTCCGGGAAAAATTCAAAATGAGTATGACAATGAGCATGGGAATGGAGCATGGCGGATTAGCCGGGAGAGAAATGGCAAAAATGATGGAGTTAGATATCAGAAATAAATTCTTTGTTGCACTAATTTTAACAATTCCGATCATTGCTTATTCTCCGCTCGGAGAAAAGATATTAGGATTAACATTGCCTTCACCAATTCCTGTTGCATGGTTATTATTTATTTTAACAACTCCTGTATATTTTTATTCAGGATGGATTTTTCTTTATTCATCATATAAGGCATTTCAGGCAAGAACTCTGAATATGGCTGTCTTAATTGCTGTGGGTATCACAGCAGCATATGGCTTCAGTGTATTTCTTACTCTTTTGGGAAGCAGTGATTCGTTTTATGAAGCAGCAGCAATGCTCGTAACATTTGTATTATTTGGTCATTGGATGGAAATGAAATCAAGAAGAGGGACAACGGATGCATTGCAGGCATTATTTGCTTTAGTTCCGCCACAGGCACGAGTGATACGAAACGGGAAAGAAGAACTTGTACCCACCTCGGAAGTGAAGCTTGGTGAAATTTTGATATTAAAACCCGGCGACAAAGTACCTGTTGACGGGGAAATCATTGAAGGTGAAACTTCAATTGATGAATCGCTTGTGACAGGTGAATCGCTTCCCGTTTCAAGAAAGCCCGGAGATAAAGTTATCGGCGGTTCAATTAATCAAACCGGATCTGTAGAATTCAAAGCAACAAAAGTTGGTAAAGATACTGCGCTGGCTCAAATAGTAAAGATGGTTGAGGAAGCTCAAAACTCTAAAGCTCCCGGACAAAAATTAGCCGATAGATTTGCAAAATACCTGGTTATCGCTGCAGTTGGCGGAGGAATTCTTACATTCATTGCATGGTATTTTATTTTAGATCAGTCCGCAATGATTTCACTAACATTTGCGATTTCTACTGTTGTAATTGCTTGTCCGGATGCATTAGGACTGGCAACTCCAACAGCAGTAGCAGTAGGAACAGGACTCGGAGCAAAACATAATATTCTAATCAAAGATGCTGCGACGCTTGAACAGGTTTCTAAAATTCAGGCTGTAGTCCTTGATAAGACAGGAACGTTAACAGAAGGCAAACCTAAAGTTACTGCTATTGAAACAACTACTGAATTTAATAAAGATGAAGTATTACAATTGATAGCAGCAGCTGAGGCTAAATCTTCTCATCCTCTTGCAAATTCTATACTTGAAGAATTGAAGAATAAAAATCTCATTTTACCCGACGATGTAGAAAAATTTGAAAACTTATCAGGACTAGGAGTAAAAGCAATTGTCAATGGTAAAAATATATTAGTAGGCACAGCTAAGTTAATGAGAGAAAACAATATTGATATCAAACCATTGCAAATTAAAATAGATGATTTGCTTGAAGATGGAAATACTGTAATGATTTTAGCTGTGAATGGTAAAGTTGCTGCAGTTGTAGGAGCAGCGGATCCAATTAAAGAAAATGCAAAACTTGCCATTGATAAATTAAATGAGATCGGTATAGAAACAGCAATGATCACCGGAGACAATCAAAAAACAGCAGAAGTTGTAGCAAAAAAAATTGGAATACAAAGAGTATTTGCTGATGTAATGCCGGAGGATAAAGCAAAGTTTGTAAAGAAACTTCAGGACGAGGGTAAGTTTGTTGCAATGGTCGGAGACGGAGTGAATGACGCTCCCGCACTGGCAACTGCAGACATAGGTATTGCAATTGGAGCCGGGACTGACGTAGCAATCGAAACAGCAAAAGTAGTATTAATGAAATCTGATCCTGCTGATGTTTTGCGGGCAATCCGGTTAAGTAAAGCAACCGTAACAAAAATGAAGCAGAATCTTTTCTGGGCATCGATTTATAATATACTTGCGATTCCGATTGCTGCCGGAATACTTTATCCCAATTACGGTATTTTGCTTAGACCCGAATTTGCAGCTCTACTGATGAGTATTTCTTCAATTATTGTTGCAACAAATGCAGTCTTATTAAAACGGGCTGAAAAAGATTTAATAACAGTTTAAAGAGTTATGTATTCAAAATATAAATAAATAAGAAAACTCATATAATCTAGCAAAATTTATCTATTAAATATGATGTTAATAACTTTTTAATACATTAATTTTTTTTTTACAAACTAACATAAAAAAAGGAGATTCAAAAATGAAAACTTCCTTAACTCATTCAGTACTACTTTTAGCTCTGTTATTCACAGCTAAAAATTCATTTTCACAAGTACCTGCTGCACCTTCAAATCTGCATGCAGCAGCGGTCTCGTCTTCACAGATACAAATTCATTGGACTGATAATTCACACAATGAAGATTATTTTAACGTTGAAATGAAATCCCCGGGGCATGATACAGCTTTCAGATGGATTGGTCATGTTTCACATAATGTCACAACTTTTAATGTGTACCATTTAAGTCCGAATACAACGTTTCATTTCCGAGTTGCAGCAGCAAATCATTCAGGAAGTTCCCATTACTCCAACATCGCCGGTGCGACGACATTTCATGACAGCAGCTATCATTCAATACCAAACGCTCCATCGCATCTTATAGCTCATCCAACTTCTTTATCGACAACGATTGGTCTTACGTGGCAGGATAACTCAAATAATGAGTTAAGGTTTATAATAGAAATTAAAGGTCCTCATGATAGTGCATTTCATAATGCAGGACATGTCGGAACCAATATTACTTCTTTTACCGCTACTAATCTGCATCCCAGCACTACATATTTGCTAAGAGTTTATGCAATTAACAAAGCAGGTTCGTCTCACTACTCAAATATTGTTTCAGCCACAACATCCCATGGACATGTGACAAAACGTGATTTTAAATTGCATACAAATTTTCCGAATCCTTTCAATCCTAGTACAAGCATTTCCTTTGAAATACCTGTTTCAGGACTTGTAAAACTGAAGATTTACGATCTGATGGGAAAAGAAATAGTTTCGCTTATACAGGAAGAAAAAGAAGCGGGCTATCATGTAATTAATTTTAATGCTTCACATTTATCTTCCGGAATGTATTTTTATAAATTGGAATCGAATAATGAAGTTGCAATTAAAAAAATGCTCCTCTTGAAATGAAAATGAAATGGACTTATATTAAACGTTATAAAAATAAATTTTAACTCAAAATAAAAGAGATTCCTCATGAAAAAATTGATTCTATGTTTAACAATTTTTGTAGTTGTACCGGTGGATATTAATAACTCTATCTTTGCTCAGGTCAATCAGGAATGGGTATCAATTTTTAACGGTCCATCGAATAGAGCTGATTTGCCAACTTCAATGGTTGTTGATAATTCTGGAAATGTTTACATAACAGGATCTACGTCAACAATTTCCTTTTTAGGTGCTTCGGACTTTGCAACAATAAAATATAATTCAAGCGGTGTTCAGCAATGGATTGCATATTATAACGGTCCTGTAGCCGCAGACAGCAGCCGGGATGTTGCAAACTCTATTGCTATTGATAATACAGGAAATGTATATGTAGCGGGAACGAGTTATGGAGGAGCAACGAATTTTGATTATGTCATAATCAAATATAATTCAAATGGTATCCAGCAATGGGCAGTAAGATACAATAGTATAATTAATAGTTATGACGAAGCAATTGGAATTGTAATTGATAATTCAGGGAATGTTTATGTGACAGGTGCAAGTGCCGGAAATGGTTCTGTTTCTGAATTTACTACAATAAAATATGATTTTTCCGGAATGCAGCAGTGGGTAGCCGGATATAGAGGAACGGGAGATATGAGCAGCCATCCCGCCTCAATTAAATTGGATGCGTCTGGAAATGTTTATGTAACAGGTTCCAGCAATCACATTGGTTCAAATGATAATTATGCTACAGTAAAATATAATTCAAATGGAGTTCAGCAATGGGCTGTGCAATATTTTGGAGTGAGCAATTTTCAGGATAATGCTTATTCAATGGATGTGGATAAAACAGGAAATGTATATGTCACAGGTGCAAGCTGGGGGAATGGAACGAATCTGGATTATACTACAATTAAATATAATTCAAATGGAGTTCAGCTATGGGCTGCAAGATATAACGGATCGGGCAACAGCACAGATATAGCTAATTCTGTTGCAGTAGATACCCTGGGAAATGTGTTAGTAACCGGCTATAGTTTTGGAACGGGTACAACGTATGATTTTGCTACAATAAAATATAATTCAAACGGAGATTCATCATGGGTCAGAAGATACGATTATGGTCCGGGAGGAAACCGGGATGATCGTGCATTTGCCCTAGCGTTGGACAGATCAGGAAATGTTTATGTAACCGGATGGAGTTCAAGCAGCTTATTTAATGATTATGCAACAATAAAGTATAATTCAGCAGGCAATCAGCTTTGGCTGATGAGATATAATGGAGCAGGAAATTATAATGATGATGCGGTTGACATGTCAATAGATAATTTTGGAAATGTGTTTGTAACAGGTGCAAGTTGGAGTGATTCAAGTAATACTGATTATACAACCATAAAATATTCACAATTGGTCAATGTAATTCAAAATACAATTTCAATTTCGAAGAAATATACTTTGTACCAAAATTACCCCAACCCATTTAATCCAAAAACCATTATCAGCTATGAATTACCAACAGCTAATTTCATTACTTTAAAGATTTATAATGTTTTAGGAAATGAGGTTGCTTCTTTAATCAATCAAAAACAAAATGCCGGGGTATATTCCGTGGATTGGGACGGCTCATCTTTTCCAAGCGGGATATAGTATTATAAAATACAAACCAGTGATTTCAGCGAAACAAAGAAAATGATTTTGTACAAATAATATTAACTAAAATAATTTCAATTTGAAAAAATATTTATTTGCAGTATTAACATTACTAATTGTCAACACAACTTATTCCGATGACCGAAGATTTGTTTATACTTACGAATCGTTAGTTTTAGGAAAGAATCAGAGAGATATAGAGATATGGACCACGTACAGGGGAGGAAGAGAATACTTTTATTCCAGATTCGACAACAGACTTGAATTCGAAATAGGTTTGACAAACAAATTACAAACTGCTTTTTATCTCAATATGAGAAATACTACGCAGACAAATCTAACAAACGGTTATTATGAAACTGAATTTGAATGGGAAGGAATTTCTTCAGAATGGAAATATCAGGCATTAAACAAATATAAAGATGGTTTAGGGTTTGCTCCTTATTTTGAAATAGGATTGAACACAAGAGAAATAGAACTTGAAACGAAATTAATATTCGATAAAAATATTTCAAAAAAATTTATTACTGCATTCAACATAGTAACAGAATATGAATTGGAATTCAATCCCGCACCCGAAAAAACATCAAAAGAATTGAGCATAGAATTTGACTTAGGTCTTGCTTATGATGTTACCAATAATTTTTCTATTGGATTAGAAGCAAGAAATGTTAATGCGATCCCTAACGGAGAAGGAATCGAATATTCTGCCTTGTTTATCGGACCGAATTTGAGTTACAGAACTGAAAGTTGGTTTTTTGCATTTACTTATCTTCCTCAGTTGCCGGCGATTAAACGATCAGAGAATTTACCGAACAGCGCGTTAATTCTTGACGATCAAGAAAGAAATGATTTGAGAATGATAATAGGATTTGCTCTGTAATATTAAACTAATAAAATGAAAGTAAAAATCTTTTTTGTAAATATAATTTTAATTCCGATATCGGGACTTCTATTGGCACAAACATGGTCACAATTACCCACAACAGGGAACCCACCGGAGCGAACTAACGCCGCCTCAATTTACTTACAAGCAGGGAACCGAATGATTTTGTTTGGCGGAAGAACTTCAACCGGAAACCTTAACGATGTTTGGAGCTTAAATCTTAATACAAATGAATGGCAGAATATTACACCAACTTCCGGTGCAATGCCGGCTCCACGATTTACTTCTAATGCAGTCTATGATTCATTAATGAATAGAATGATAATTTGGTCGGGACAAGGTACAGAATTATACAACGATGTATGGGCATTTAATTTAAATAATAATTCATGGCAGGAGCTTTGGCCGGATGGAAATGTTTTAGGAGTCCCGCTGAAGCGATATGGAACAGCCGCAGTGTTCGATCCTGTAAACAGAAGATTAGTAAATTTTGCAGGCTTTACTACTAGCGGTAGATTTGACGATACCTGGTATTTTCAGGTTGACAGCATGAGATGGAACGAGCGTACAAATTCTTTTCATCCTGAATTGAGATGTCTCCATTCTGCTTCTATAACTCAGGGGAGAACTCAAATGATTATTTACGGAGGACAGCATAACGGAGCATTGGGTGACATCTGGACATTAAATTTAAATTCATTTATCTGGACAGACATTACTCCTGTTATAAAACCGGAAAGCAGATGGTTCAGTCCCATTATATGCACCAATTCAAACAGAGTAATAATTTTCGGCGGACAAAACACTCAATCAACAACGGAAGACCTTTGGCGGTTTTCAATTGATTCCCTGAAATGGGATTCAATCAATCAGGGTTCGACCAGACCTACAGGACGATGGGGTCATACGTCAATCTACATTCCAAGCCTGGATAGAATGATAATCTTTGGAGGTGCTGATCCGTCATATAAAAATGATACATGGATATTTGCTAATATTGGCTCAGTCGGCATAAATACTATTTCAACAGCAATTCCGAACAAGTTCATTCTTTATCAAAACTTCCCCAACCCTTTTAATCCGGTTACGAAAATTACATTTGACGTTCCGTCAAATGTAAAAAATCAAACTTACAGCGTGAAGCTAGTTGTTTATGATATCTCCGGAAAAGAGATAGAAGTTCTTGTTGATGAAAACTTAAAAGCAGCAAGTTATGAAGTTGAATTTGTAGGAACCAACTTATCGAGTGGAGTTTATTTTTATCAGATTACGATTGAAAATTATTTTGAGACAAAGAAGATGTTTTTGTTAAAATAACATTTTAAAAACCAAATTTTATGATTGAGCGGATTATTGACTTCTCGGTTAATAACAGATTCATAATTCTTATTATTTATTTAGGAATAATCGGTTATGGAATATATTCAATGATACATACACCTGTTGATGCCATACCTGACCTTTCAGAAAATCAGGTTATTATCTGGACTGAATGGATGGGAAGGAGTCCTCAGATCATTGAGGATCAGATAACCTACCCGCTTACCACATCGCTTCAGGGCATGCCGAAGGTAAAAGCTGTGAGAAGTACTTCAATGTTCGGAATGAGTTTTATTTATATAATCTTTGAAGATGACACTGATATTTACTGGGCAAGAAGCAGGGTTCTTGAAAAGCTCTCACAGGTGCAGTCATCTTTGCCTGAAGGAGTAAAACCTGTGATTGGTCCTGACGGTACCGGTGTTGGCCATGTCTTCTGGTATCATTTGAAGAGTGATAAATATGATCTCGGTGAACTCAGAGCACTTCAGGATTATTACTTGAAATTAGGTTTGCAGTCAGTGGAAGGGGTCGCTGAAGTCGCATCTGCCGGAGGATTTATAAAACAATATCAGATCGATGTCGACCCGAACCGTTTGTCTGCTTATGGAATAAGCATTAACGATATTACTTCGGCGGTGCAAAGAAGCAACAAGGATGTCGGCGGAAGAAACATCGAGTCATCAGACATTGAATATTTTGTGAGAGGTAAAGGATACATTACAAAGGAGAGTGACATTGAAGAAATAACTCTTACTACAGGACAGAACGGAATTCCTGTAAAAATAAAAGACATAGGCACTGTTCAAATAGGCGGTGATATACGAAGAGGCATGATAGACTTCAACGGGGAAGGTGAAGTTGTCGGAGGAATTATCGTAATGCGGTATGGGGAAAATGCTCAGACGGTGATTGACAGAGTAAAGGAAAAGCTGATTGAACTTGAAAAAGGATTGCCGGATGGAATTGAGATCAAGGCTTCATATGACAGAAGCGACCTGATTTCCAAATCCATCAGAACATTGCGGGATGCGATCATCGAAGAGGCGATCATAGTGAGTCTGATCGTTTTAATATTTCTTTTTCATTTCAGAAGCGCAGCCAGGATATTAATAGAAATTCCGGTTGCACTGTTGATATCATTTATTCTGATGCGTCAATTCGGAATTACTTCAAACATTATGAGTCTCGGAGGTCTCATCATATCCATTGGAATATTGGTTGATGCTTCAATTGTGATGGTTGAAAATGCTTACAGGAATCTGGCAATTGCCCAGGAGAAAGGACTTGAGATCGATTACAGGGAAATCTCTGCACGTTCTGCAAAACAGGTGGGAAGAGCAATATTTTTTTCTGAAGCGATAATTGTAATTTCCTTTCTGCCTGTCTTTATGCTTGAAGGTCAGGAAGGAAAATTATTTCATCCTCTTGCATTTACAAAAACATTTGCAATCGCAGGTTCAGCTTTGATCACAATCACTCTTGTCCCTATGCTTATGACTTTGTTTATGAGAGGAAAGTTTTACAGGGAAGAACAGAATCCAATAACAAGATTTTTTAATAAGCTTTATGATCCAGTTTTAAGGCTGGCATTGAAATACAGGAAGACAACACTTGCAATAAATGTGATAGCATTGCTGATAACCATTCCTTTGATAATGAATACCGGAAGCGAGTTCATGCCGCCATTGGATGAAGGAAGTATTTTATTTATGCCGACGATGCTGCCGAATGTATCTATAACTGAAGCGAAAAGAATTGTCCAGGTACAGGATGCAATTATTAAAAGTATTCCGGAAGTTGAATCAGTCCTTGGAAAAGTCGGAAGAGCAGATACACCAACCGATCCTGCACCGGTAAGCATGATAGAATCCATTATTATTCTGAAAGACAAATCAGAGTGGAGAAAGGGAATAAAAAAAGCAGATATAGTAAAGGAGCTGAATTCCAAAATGCAGATCCCGGGAGTAAGCAACGGATGGACTCAGCCGATCATTAACAGAATTAATATGCTTTCAACAGGAGTCAGAACGGATCTCGGAATAAAAATTTTCGGGGATAATCTCGATACACTTGAACGGCTAGCGATCATTGCTGAAGGTCTGGTGAAGAAAATTCCAGGTGCGGCAGATGTTTATGCCGAAAGGGTTCAGGGTGGCTCTTACATAGACATTGACATCAAGCGTGATGCTATATCCAGATACGGTTTGAATGTTGCTGACGTGCAGGATGTAATTGAAATTGCAATAGGGGGTGAAAACATTTCTAAAACAGTCGAAGGCAGGAGAAGATTTCCGATAAGAGTAAGGTATATGAAAGATTACAGAATGGACGTTGAGGCGTTGAAAAAAGTTTGGGTAACATTATCCGGCGGAGCTGTCAGTTCTATGGGTGAGACCGGGAATGAAACTGAAGCAGCAAACACGGTAACAGGCAAGAAGGCTCAGATACCCTTAGGAGAATTAGTTGATATAAAAATAACCTCGGGTCCGCCAATGATATCTTCCGAAAATGCATTATTGAGATCAGTAGTTTTTCTGAATGTCAGAGACAGGGATATGGGAAGCTTTGTAAATGAAGCTAAAGATGTATTGGATAAAGAATTTGTGTCTTCATTACCGAAAGGATACTTTTATACATGGAGCGGACAATGGGAAAATCAGATCCGCGCTAAGAAAAGACTGCAAATTATAATCCCGATAGTTTTTCTGATAATTTTTGTAATGCTCTATTTCACTTTTAAAAATTTTCTTGAAGCTGCGCTTGTAATGTTATCGGTCCCGTTCGCTTTGATAGGCGGAATTTATTACATGTCAATTCTTGATTTGAATTTCTCGGTAGCAATATGGGTGGGATTTATAGCTCTTTATGGAGTTGCCGTCGAGACAGGCGTAATTATGGTAATTTATCTTCACGAAGCTCTCGATAAAAAGTTAATTGCAAAAGGTGACAACATTACACAGCAGGATTTAATCGATGCGACAGAGGAAGGAGCGATTCTCAGACTTCGTCCCAAGCTGATGACAGTTGCAGTGGCAATAATTGCTCTTCTTCCTGTTATGTGGGCTACAGGTACCGGGGCTGATTTAGCTAAGCCGCTTGCTGTTCCATTGATCGGAGGAATATTAACATCTGCAATTCATGTTCTGTTTGTAACTCCTGTCATATTTGTTATTATAAAAGAGTATTTCAGAAAAAAAGGAAAGCTGAAGAAATCGGAAATGGCAAAATTTATAGTGCATTGATGAATAAATCGTCAGGCAATTGAAATTGGGAGAAAAATTGCGAAGAAAGAAAAATCGGAATTGATCATTCATAACAGGGATGGGAAGATCAGCGACAGTGACAGTTTCGGGAATGATCCGTTTCCGCCGAGAGATAGGAAGCATTAAAAATATTCCTAATCAC
>CAYNTN010000010.1:0-59616 GCA_964399995.1 uncultured Ignavibacteriaceae bacterium | reverse complement strand
CAATTCTCTATTGATGTTCATTAGAATATATCTCTATTGAAAAATTTGGGTTAAAAATATAATAAGGTTAATAAGGTTAAAATTCATAGTGAATATTTTCTATTAAGGTTTGAGACAAAAATAAGGTTTTTCTAAACTGCACTGCAACCTTAACTTAATGGCATTGGGGGCAGGGGGAGGTGTTCAAAAGGTTAAAGAATTTTCAAATTCTGTAACTACAATTTTGAAAAACTAATTTTAAAGTATGATTTGCGTAACTTCAGATTCTTAATTATTAACTTATTGATTATTAATTGTTCATTGCCAGCTTGCACGCATCCTCGAGCGACATCAACTTCCCTTCTTCAAAATATTTTTCGAATTCGCCGACACTCAGATTTTCCTTTATCTTTGAAATTGAATTATCCATTACGGTCTGTGTCGAGGTGGCAAATTTCAACTTTCGTTTCTCTAAAAACTCTTTCTTTATAAAGCTAATCAGAACTGCTCCGGCTTGGTAGTTTCCTTTTTCAGTTTCAAGTTCTGCAATACTCACTAATATTTTTGATACATCTATTACGCTTCTTTTTTCACTGAAAATCATAAGACTTTCGGAATAATACTCTTTTGCTTTACTATATTCCTTATTCATGAGTTTAAATATTCCAAGACCGTGCAGACATACTGCAATTTCCAGATCAAGATTCAGCTCCCTGCAGATATCCAGACTTTTTTCATAGAGAGTTAATGACTTTTCATACTCATTCAATTCAAATGCTGATCTGGCAAGATTGTAATATGATTCTGCAATGCCGGACCGATTTCCGATTTCAAAAAATATGTCATAACATTTTCCATATAAAGCCATAGCCTTATCATACTCTGCCATATTAAAAGCAACATTCCCCAGGTTTGATAATGTTACGGCTTCACCTTCTTTATCTCCTATAACCTGTCTGATTTGAAGACTTTCATCGAGCAGTGCTTTTGCCCTGGAATAATCTCCCTGCTCATCGGCAAGAATGCCAAGATTACACAATGTGACGGCTACACCGAGATTATCACCCTGCTCTTTACGTATTGCTAAGCTTTCTATATACATGCCCGAAGCTTTGTCAGTATATCCCTGAGTTGAAAAAATATTTCCAAGGTTGTTCAGAGTCGAGCTTATTCCATATTTGTCATCAATTGATTTATAATATTCAAGATTCTCCTCATAGAATTTTCGGGACTCATCGAAGTTTCCTATATCAAATTCCAGAATGGCAAGCCTGTGCTGTGAATCACATATAAGACCCTTGTTTTCAATCTGCCTGCTGATGTGCAGACTTTTCTCAAGATGAGTCTTTGCTTTTTCAAAATCACCGCTTAACCTTGCAAAATTTCCTAAGTTGGAGATAACACGAATGCAATAATAATTCTCAGTCTCCTTAAATTTCTCCATAGAAGATTCAAGAAATCGCAAACCTTTTGACAGGTATCCGTTAATTTGCCAAAAGTACGCCATTGCTCCGGCTAATCTGATCCCGTCTTCACCATCGTAATTTTCAAAAGACCATAGCAGAGCTTTCTCTATATTGCCCGTTTCATCGATTAAAACTTTTCTCCAGAATTCAGCATCCTTGCCTCTTAAATAATTTCTTGGAATGTCGGCAAATTCCGAATAGTATTTCAAATGTCTTCCGGATATATTTTCAAATTCACCTGTATCTTTTAATTGATATTCACCATACTGTCTAATCGTCTCGAGCATCCGGAATCTCTCATTCTCATCACCTGCTATTACAATGGATTTTTCAGTTAAGCTTGCAAGAATATCCAGCAGGTCGTCTTTGGCAATTTCATCGTTAGTGCAGACTGCTTCTGCTGCTTCAATTGTCCATCCGCCGGAAAATACAGATAACCTTTTCCATAAAATTCTCTCTTCTTCCGAAAGCAAATCATAACTCCATTCAATCATGGCTCTCAAGGTTTGCTGCCTCGGTAATGCAGTCCGTTTTCCACCGGTAAGAAATTTAAATCTGTCATCTAATCTCTCATATATTTTTTCAACGGACAAAATGTTTGTTCTGGCTGCAGCAAGTTCTATGGCAAGGGGAATTCCTTCAAGCTGTGAACAAATACCGGCAACTGCCGGGGCATTTTCATTTGTTACTCTGAACTTTGAATTTAATACAAGTGATCTTTCAATGAATAATCTTACTGATTCATATTCTGTAAGTTGATCAGGTGTTTCAATACTCTTCGTGTCGGGTATCGTCATTGACAATGTTCCGAATGTCATCTCACCTGAACACCTCAGTGCTTCCCTGCTCGTTGCAATTATTTTTAATTTCGGAGATTTCTTTAATAACTGCTCTGCTAATTTTGAACACGCTGTTATTATATGCTCACAGTTATCGAATATGATAAGTAACTCCTTTTCTTTTAGATGATCCGATAATGTAACTATGACATCCTGTTTTGGCTGTTCGGAAATTTCGAGAGCCTGCATGATAATATTAGGAAGAAGGTCCGGTTCATGTAAGGATGCAAGTTCGACAAACCAGACTCCGTTTTCAAATTCATCTATTACATCAGCAGCGACCTGCAGAGAAAGCCTTGTCTTTCCTGTTCCCCCGGGTCCGGTGAGTGTCAAAAGGGAAGTTTGTTTCAGCAAATTCTTTATTTTCTTCATTTCTTCCTCTCTTCCGATAAAGCTTGTCAGCTGAATTGGCAGATTATTAGGTCTGGCATCGAGTGTTTTCAATGGAGGAAAATCTTCGCGGATCCCCGATGTAATTATCTGATGTAGTCTGATGGGTTGTATCACATCTTTGAGTCTTCGCTCACCTAAATCGCGGAATGAAACATTTGCTTCTTTTTCAGAAGCAAAATCATATTTGCATAATTCATAAGCATCATTTGAAATAAGAATTTGTTCACCGTATGCTGCCGACATCACACGTGCAGTTCGGGCAAGTGTAATATAACCCATATATCCCTTGCCGTTCCATTCCGCATTTCCCGAATGAATGCCTATTCTTATTTTAATGACTGCATCTTCCCATTTTTCATTTGCAAGATTTAGCTGAACTTCAACTGCCGCCTTCACTGCATCTTCCGCTTTTTGAAATGCACAGCAGAATGCATCCCCGACAATTTCAAATACAAAACCTTTGTTGGATTCAACAGCATTCTGCATAATTAAATGATGTCTTTCCAGTGCAGCAGGCAAAGTATACGGATATTGCTGAGACAATTTAGTACTGCCTTCGATATCAGTAAACAGAAAAGTAACTAATCCTGATGGGTTATCCATTCAATTAAGAATTACAAATTACAAATTACGAGTTTCGAGAACTTTCAACTTTTAACTTTCAACTTTCAACTTTCAACTTTTAACTTTCAACTGAATATCTCACCATTTCATCTTTAGTGTAATTCAGCGCTTCATTCATGCAGACGGTGAATTTTTCATCACCGAGTAATTCCCTTAACTTACTTCTGTGTTTTTCAGCTATTTCCTTTTTTGCCGTGCTTATCGGATCGAATCCGTCATCAGTCAGTGCTTTTACAAATGCAAAATATTTTACTGATGATTCATAATCCTTAAGTCCGAAGTAAGCCATTCCCAATCCAAATAAATTTGTAGCGAGATAGTAGCTGTTTCCCGTTTCACTTCCGGTAAGAACGGATTCTTTATGATAATTTACCGAATTCTCATTATCACCTGTCTTAAAAGCCACTTCGCCCAGAAACATGAGCGCTACTATCATATTGCTTTTATATCCGAACTCATTTAAAATCTCAAGCGATTCATTCAACAGTGTTTCTGCCTTTTTATATTCTTTTTGCTCAAGGTATAAGTTTCCGAGATTAACCAGATTAATTGAAATTAAATACTTATCTCCGGTCTCATTTGATATAGCAAGGCTTTCTTCAGTATAAGATCTCGCTTTATCATAATTTTTTCTTCTCAGTTCGAATACACCAAGACTTGACATTATCAACGCAATCTGATGAGTGTCATTCAATTCTCTGTAAATATTAAGCGCTTCCATTCTTAGCTGCAAAGCTTTTTCAGTATTTTTTTCTTTGACATAAACGAATGACATATTATATAATGAAACAGCATAATCCCTTTTCATATCTGTTTCCCTGAAAATTGAAATAGCTTCATCATAAAATTCCCTGGTTTCAGTTCCTCTACCGGGATCAGTTGATGTAATGACTCCAAGTGTGCTGGCGCATTTACCAATGCCCGCCCTGTTATCAAGTTCCCTAAATATGGAAAGACCTTCTTTTGTAAAAATCTCCGCTTCTTTTACATTTCCCATATTCTGAGACATAAGACCTGCGCAATATAAAATATTTGCCTTCGACAACTTTTCTATATTCATATCGGAATTAAGTATCTTAATGCACGTCTGAAGCGCTTCTACAAAGTAACCTTTAATATCCCAGTAGTCCGTCATGTGATAGACCAAATCGCATGCCTCATCATTCTGATTTTTCATAGCCCATTTAATGGCTGTTCTTAAATTGTCTGATTCAGTATCAACTAATTTTGCCCAGCTCTTCTGATCCAAACCGGTTATTCTTATCTCTGACTGATTTGCGATTCTACTAAAATATTCAAAATGTTTTTTTGCTGTTTCTATATCAGATACATTTTTTTCACTCGCATATTGCTTAATGGATTCGAGCATGTAAAATCTAATCGAACCTGAAGACTCCGAAGTGCTTATAAGAGATTTATCAAGAAGATTTGAGTGAATGTCCATCACTTCGTAAATTTCAACATCATCTCCTGAACATATTTCTTCGGCTGCTTGTAAAGTCCATCCTCCTGAAAAGACTGATAGTCTGCGTAATATTAATTTCTCATTCTCTGACAGCATATCATAGCTCCAGTCAATCATAGCTTTCAAGGTCTGCTGCCTCGGCAGTGCTGTTCTTTTCCCTCCGGTAAGAAGCCTGAACCTGTCATCAAGTTTCTCACATATCTTTTCTACCTGTAAAATCTTTATCCTTGCAGCCGCAAGTTCTATGGCAAGCGGTATTCCGTCGAGATGAAAACATATCTGTGCAACTGCCGGGGCATTGTTATTATTGATCCTGAATGCCGAGTTTACAGCAAGAGCCCTCTCGATGAACAATCTTACAGCTTCATATTGTGATAATTCCAGAGGTGTATTTTTCTGATCAGGTTCAGGATGTGAAAGTGATGTAACTCTGAAAACATTTTCACCCTGACTTCTTAATGCTTCCCTGCTCGTTGCGATAATCTTAATTCCCGGACATTTCTCCAGCAGCTTTTCCGCTAATGCAGCGCATTCCTCTATTAAATGTTCGCAATTATCAAGAATGATGAGTAATTCCTTTTGCTTTAGATAATTAATCAAAGTAACCATAGTCTCCTGTCCCGGCTGTTCAGGAATTCCTAAGGAAGAGGCAATAGTAGCAGAAACTAGCAGCGGGTCTGATAATGAAGCCAGCTCTGTAATCCAGACTCCATTTGTAAAATCATCTATAACTTCAGCAGCTACCTGCAGTGACAGTCTGGTTTTTCCTGTTCCTCCGGGTCCTGTCAGAGTCAGAAGCCTTGTTTCGGAAAGCAGTTTCTTTAATTCTGCTATTTCTTTTTCCCTTCCGATAAAACTGGTCAGCTGAACAGGGAGATTGTTTGGTCTCGCATCGAGTGTCTTCAACGGAGGGAAGTCTTCACGAAGTCCGGGATGAACTAACTGGTAAAGCCTGATGGGTTGTATAACATCCTTTAATCTTCTTTCTCCTAAGTCTCTGAAAGAATTTATATCCAAATCCTGAAATCTCAAAGAGTCCGATGACAATTTAGGAAGAGTCGCTGCGTCTTTGATGTTAACATCGGATTCGTCACTCCGGAATGTTTTGGATATCAGTTCATATGTATTGTTTGAAATTATGATCTGCCCGCCATATGCAGCAGACATTATCCGTGCTGTCCGCGCAAGAGTTATGTAGCCCATATATTTTTCATTACTCCATTCAGCATTTCCGGAATGAATACCGGTTCGCACTTTAATTAACGGACCTTCCCATTTTTCATTTGCAAGATTCAGCTGAGCTTCAACGGCAGCTTTTACAGCTTCATCTGCTTTTTGAAAAGCACAACAGAATGCATCACCTACAATTTCAAATACAAAGCCGTTATTGGTTTCGAATGCTTCCTGCATAATCGAATAATGTCTCTCCAGTGACTCTTGCAATGATTCCGGATATTCCTGTGAAAGTTTTGTACTGCCTTCTATGTCGGTGAAAAGAAATGTTACTGTTCCGGTTGGTTTTTCCATTGGTTACGAGTTACTAAGACTAATGACTAATTGCTAATTAAAATAAATATTTAAGATTGATAACATGAACAATTTAATTTTTAAATTTCAACTTTTAAATCTATAAAAAAAAAGATTCCACCTTTATTAAAATTGGAATCTTTCAATAACTTTAATCTTTTTTACATCCCGCCGGGTTTTTCAGTTTACTTCATACAGAGTTTAGTATTTATTAAATGAAAAGCTCAGCGGGGGAATTAATTTACTCTAATTTTGCCTCACAGCATATGAGCAAGCTCCGGAACTTCTGTTGCTTTCAAATCTTCGAACATCTGGTATATATCCGGGATTGTCAGTCTGACTCCGGCATGGCTCTTTGAAAAAGTAAACAGCTCGTATTCCTCACAAGCATTGTGAAATGTTAAGAAATCATTTATAGTATCATCCGTAACCTCATACCTCATTAACTTCTCAGTCAATTGCTGTATCTTCTCAAAAGTTGACCTTCCCTTATTTACCAATCCGCCGAACACGTAGTAAATTGAATTAGGTGTTCCGCCAATGTGATCCCTGTGATGAACTTCTGTGGGATCCGGATACGGATCGGGTCCGTGCGGCAGAATGGTCTGCATTGCCTCATGAATCTTAAGGTCTTCCGGATCATAACTAATCCTTCTCGTTACTTCTGCTATCGAAACTCTTATCTTCTGTTTAACCCAGAACATATGATCGCCGTGCTCGATACTTCCTGATCTTCCGGTAAGTGCCGGAGAAATGTATTGTGTTTTGATCACTCCTGTGAATGATGCTTCATTCATACCGTTCTTGAAAAAACTAATCCAGTAACGGGCTTTGTCAAGTGCATCTTTGTAAGCCAGGTATGCAGCCTGTACATCGGACTCATAATTTCTCTCCGACGAGTAGTATGATGAAATGCCTTCAAACACCTGGTATGTTGATGTACCCATAAAATCCCATAATGAAGCTTCACATTCTGTGACAGGAATAATCGTTCCGTTATTGTGGTTCTGATCATTAATAAATACTGATCTCTTATCCATGGTAATCCTCCTTTCCCTATTCTGATTTATACAAAATTACCTGTATTTATTAATCATTTAAAGTCAGATAATTTTCAAATATAGAAGTGAATCGCGAAGTGAGTAACAAGTTATTTGGTACAATTCAAATTTTACTCTAAATGATAAGAAAAATATTGAGCTAAGGAACTGTCCGAATTAGGATTCATAGGATTAAAAGGATTTTAGGATATACGATAAAATCAATTATCAAACTTATAGTCTCGAAGAGAGGAAGAATGAAAAATTAATCCAATAATCTTAATAATCCTAAAATCCTAATTCAGACTATATTTATTGCCAGCTGAGCTGCTTCCTCCAGTGAAAAATTTTTCCCCTTATTTAAGAAAACTGAATATTCAGCTTCGTTAAATATCTCTTTCAATTTCGAAGATAAAAATTCAATCTTTTCTGTATCAGTTTTGTCAATGTTCAATTTAAGCAGGTCTGCATAGTTAATCAGAAATCCCAGCAGCATTGCAGCATCCTCATAATTTTTATTTGCAAGTTTCAGTTCTGCAAGACCAATAAGATTAACGGCGATTTCCTTTTTTTGATTTAATTCTTTATTCAATTTAAAACTCTCTGCAAAAAATCCGGCTGCGGTTTCAATCTCGCCGGCTTTCAGTGCAATCTTCCCCAGATAGTTCTGATTATACGCTATGCCGGGTTTGTGACCGATTGCTGTGCTGATTTCCAGGCTCTCATTAAAGAAACTTTTGGCTTGCTCAGTATTGCCTTGCATGTAATTTGAATTGCCAAGCGTAAGCAAGTTGTATGCAATCAAAGGTTTGCTGTCTGTCTCGCGGCTTAAGGAAAGACTTTCCTCAATAAGTTCTGATGCTTTCTCAAAATCGTTTTCCTGAATCGCAGCAGTTGCGAGACTGCATAGTGTAAAAGCAAGTCCTCTCTTCTCGCCAAGCGTTCTGAAAATTTCAATGCTTTCGTCAAACAGTTTGATTGCACTGCTGATCTCGCCGAGATTCAGTGTTATATTTGCCAGTGAGCTTAACGAATATGCTGTCCCGCGTTTTTCATCCAGCTCTTTAAAAATCACAATGCATTCATTGTAGATTTCCGCACATCTCTTAAAATCACTCCGCTCCGAAATGATATTTGCGAGATTAAAAAGCGAATATGCTACACCTCTTTTCTCACCGCTCTCACGCTGCAGCTCTACACACTCTTCAAACATTTCTGCAGCTTTATCATATTCCCCTTTTTCAAGAAATAACGATCCGAGATCATTCAAAGCATAAGCAATCTTTTTTTTATCTCCTGTCTGCCTGTATATATTCATTGTTTCTTCATAAATTTTTTGACCTGCTTCATAATCCCCCTGCTCGAATTTTATCATTCCTAAATTACTAAGAGATTCTCCGATTGCAGATTTATCATTGAGATCTTTGCTGAGCTCAACGCTTTTATTCAGAAACTTTAAAGCTGAATCTATGTCACCCTGAAGATGAACAAGCTTTCCAAGTTTGGTCAATGCTTTTCCCGTTGATTTTGCGGGCGCATCTGGACCGGCTTCGAGAAATCTTTCAAGCCATTGCCTGCCTTCAGAATAATGCCCCCGTATCTTCCAGAAACTTCCTAAGGCAGAAGCTAATTCTAAGCCCTTCTCTATTTCGGAAAAATTAAATGCGCAATGAAGGCTTCTTTCAAAATTCCCTCTTTCACAGTCAAGCTTATCTAACCAAAGCTGCATATCATGCCCTGATAAAAATGTCTCGGCAGTTAATGCAAAATTAAGAAAATAATTCAGATGCCTTTCTTCGACTGATCTTTTTTCATTTACCTCCTCTGATTTTTCTTCACCGTATTGCCTTATTGTTTCAAGCATTCTGAATCTTTCCTTTGTTTCATCAAATGAAATAATCGACTTTTCATTTAGATTATTCAGGTAATCAAATATATGCTCCTCTGGTATTTTCTCATCGCTACAAACATCCTCAGCAGCTTCCAAATCCCATTCTCCCGAAAAAACGGAAAGTCTTTTCCATAAGGTTCTCTCTTCTTCAGAAAGAAGATCGTAACTCCAGTCTATCATTGCTCTGAGAGTCTGCTGGCGCGGTAGAACTGTTCTTTTCCCGCCGGTAAGAAAGCTGAAAATGTTATCAAGTCTTTCATGAATTTTTTCAAGTGATAAAATTTTAGTTCTGGCTGCAGCGAGTTCGATCGCAAGCGGAATACCTTCAAGCCGGCTGCATATCTCAGCCAGCGCAGGGGCATTATCGTTGTTCACCCGGAAGTTGATATTAACAGATAACGCTCTTTCTATGAAAAGCCGGACGGCTTCGTAGTTAGTAAGCTGCTCAGGCGTAATATTAACAGACGGATCCGGATGCGAAAGTGTTGAAAGTGAGTAAATCTTTTCACCTGCACAATTTAACGCCTCCCGGCTTGTTGCAATGATTTTCAGCTGCGGACATTTAATCAAAAGCATTTCAGCCAGTATTGAAGATTCATTTATAAGGTGCTCGCAGTTGTCTAATATTAAAAGCAGCTCTTTATCTTTCAGATAACCGGTTAATATTTCTTCTGCTGACTTACCGGACTCTTCTTTAATTTCGAGTGAATTCATGACAGTCTGAATAATCAGAGAGGAATCTGTAACAGATGCCAGCTCCGTTAAAAATACTCCGTTGGAAAATTCATCAATCATGTCAGCTCCCGCCTGCAAAGATAGTCTTGTCTTTCCCGCGCCTCCCGTTCCGACAATTGTAATAAGCCTTGATGTGCTTAGCATTCTTTTAATATCTTTTATAGCTTCTTCCCTACCAATAAAACTTGTAAGCTGAACCGGAAGATTATTCGGTCTGGCATCCAGTGTTTTCAACGGGGGATAATCTTCTCGAAGCCCCGGATATACTATTTGAAAAAGCCTGATAGGTTGTATTACGTCTTTTAATCTTCTTTCTCCTAAATTCCGGAATGATATATCCTTATAATCCCAAAGACTTACAGGATTCATATCCAAATCATCACTTTGAATCCTGGAATCAGTAAGATTTATATTAGAACCTTTGTTTTGGAAATATTCCAGAAACAACTCATGTGTATCTTTTGATACAATTATCTGATCACCATAAGCTGCTGACATAACACGGGCAGTTCTGGCAAGTGTGATATAACCCATATATCCCTTTCCGTTCCATTCTGCACTACCCGAATGAATACCCATCCTTACTTTGATAACTGCTTCCTTCCACTTTTCCTTTGCAAGATTCAGCTGTGCTTCCACAGCTGCTTTCACTGCATCTTCGGCTTTTTCAAAAGCACAGCAGAAAGCATCGCCTATAATTTCAAATACAAAACCTTTATTTGATTCAATGGTTTGAAGCATTATTGAATGATGCCTTTCGAGAGAAGACTGGAGTGTTTCAGGAAATTCCTGCGAAAGCTTAGTGCTGCCTTCTATATCGGTAAATAAGAATGTTACGTTACCTGCCGGTTTCATTTATTGCTGATTACAAATTACGGAATACAAAAATTACAAATTACATATTACAAATTACAAATAAAGTATTTAACAATTAACTTTCAACTTTTAACTTTCAACTTTCAACTTTGATATTTAAAAGCCATATTTGCACTCAAATACAAAAAACTCCAATGAGACATTTTTACTTTTATTTTATAATAGTCCCGCTTATTCTGTATTCTTCTATAATAAATGCCCAGGTATCAAATTCATCCGAATCATCTCAATGGAGTTATTATGCTGAAGTAAATTTTTACTTTGCCGATCCTTTCATTTTTTTACCTGTGTTTCAGGCGGACAAAAGCAAGCTTCATCTGGAAGCACGGTATAATTATGAAGAAATGAACACTTTCTCAGGATGGGTCGGGTATAATTTTGAAGGCGGTAAAAAATTTGAATATAAAATTGTGCCAATGGCAGGAGGTATTATCGGTGATTTAAACGGAACGGCAGCCGGACTTGAAATGACATTTGACTTTGCCGGATTTGAATTTTACAGCGAATCGGAATTTATATTTGATTTCAGCAGCTCAGAAAATAATTTTTATTACAACTATTCAGACTTTACTTATTCACCGTTTGACTGGATCAACTTTGGAATAACTTTTCAGAGAACAATAATTTATGAAGCAGATTCAGACAGCCAGGGCGGATTTATCTTAGGGGGAAGTTACAATAACTGGGAATTATCAGGTAATCTCATCAGCGTAGCAATTGATGATCCCTTCTTTCAGCTAACTATTGCAAAACAATTTTGAGTTACTCAGTTACAACTTAACTTCTGCTCAAAATGGTAAGAATATTATTCAATAAATAATATTAGTTCTAGTCTTAAAAATATATTTTTACCACTAAGTACACGAAGTACACTAAGAAAAAATGATTTTAAAAAAATATATCTTTGTGTTCTTAGTGCCTTAGTGGTAAAAATAACATCGATTTTTTTATACAGCACAAAATAAGATATGAACTAAAAATCATTTTCAATTTTGGTACTGGCTATGCCAGTTTACGAGTTACGAGTTACGAAAAACGAATCAATTGATCTACTGCTTCTTCTAAAGAAATCATTTTTCCTTCTTCCCACAAAGATTCAAACAGATTTTCTCCAAGAGTTGATTTTAATACCCGAAATGCCGCCTCCAATTCATCCTGTTTACCTTTGGGTAATTTGACTCCTACTTTCTCAAATAATCCATTTGATATCGCAAGCATATTTACAGCTTTTTCACAATTACCTAATCTGAGATTAACATATCCAAGACCTCTGAAGCAATTTCCCATTTTATGCAGCTCTTCAATTTTATTTAATGATTTTATCGAATCAGTATAAATCTTCATTGCTTTATCGAGTTCTCCCTTTGATAACGCAATATCTCCAAGCCTGATTTCGGAATGTGCTATCATACTTTTATTCCCAAATTCTCTTGAGAGTGTCAGACAGTTTTCATAATATTTTTCAGCTATGTCAAAATCTTTTAAGTTGAAATATGCATTCCCTAAATTCAACTGAGTTATCATATTTCCGTCTATGTCACCTATCTCCCTGAATTTTTCATAACTATCCTCATAAAGACTTATTGCCTTTTCGTAGTTACCTTTGTAATACTCTATGGTGCCCATATTGGCAAGTGTTCTTGCTATTGAATGCGTCTGTCCGAATTCTCTATAAATCGTAAGTGATTTTTCATAATAATCAAATGCTAAATCAACATTCCCCTGTGATTCTATCAATGCGCCGAGATTAGTCATTGAATTAGCCATTCCGTTCTTTGAATTTACTTTTTCACTTATGCGATAACTCTCTTCATAAAACTGTTTTGCTTCATCAAACTTACCGGTGTTAAATTTCAGCAACCCAAGTGCATTCAAAACATGTCCCGTCTCCTCTGTGCTTCCGGATTCTCTGTAGATTTCCAACGCATTGTTAAGATATTTATTTGCGTCTTCAAATTCACCTGTCATTGATGCACAATAACCCGCTACAAGCGACACACTCGCAATGAGTATACTATCAGATCCGGTATTGGCATCAAGAACTTTCTTTGCTGTCAGAAAACATTCAGTATGATATCCTCTTATCTCCAGAAACTTTCCGAATTCATCCAATATTTTTAATGCCATATTCGGTTCATTTTCTGTAGCCCATTTGATTACTGTTCTGAAATTATCAATATCACGGCTTAACATTTCAAGACACTCCCTCTGCTGCGGACCGGAAATCCGGTCGCTCATGGACAATACTAATTTGTAAAAGTAATCAGATAATTGTTTGTAGTTTGTAAATAAATCCTTCTGCTTCTCGAGAGCGAACTGCCTGATTGTTTCAAGCATTTTATATCTGACATTATCTTGTTCTTCATTAACCGTTACAAGTGACTTATCTATAAGGTTACTGAGCAGCTCAAGTATTTCTTCAGAATATAAACCTTCGTACGAACATACTTCTTCAGCTGCCTCGAGTGTCCATCCTCCTGAGAAAACCGACAGCCGTTGCAGTAACATTTTTTCCTTTTCATTAAGCAATTCATAACTCCAGTCGATCAATGCTTTAAGAGTTTGTTGTCTTGGAAGCACATTTCTTTGTCCTCCGGTAAGTAATCTGAATCTGTCATTTAATTTTTCACATATCTTTTCAAGTGTAAGAATCCTGATTCTCACGGCTGCAAGCTCTATTGCCAGAGGTATTCCGTCAAGCTGAGAGCAGATTTGTGCAAGTGCAGGAGCATTTTCAATATTAACCCGGAACGACTTGTTGACCATCAATGCTCTTTCAATGAATAATCTAACCGCCTCATACTGACTAAGCTTTTCGGGAGTATTTTTTATGGATGCATCGGGTAACGTAAGAGAAGGTACCCTGTATGTCATTTCACCCTGACAATTCAAAGCTTCACGGCTTGTTGCTATTATTTTAAGTTTAGGACACTTACTTAACAGTAATTCCGCAAGGGCTGAACATTCACTGATAAGATGTTCACAGTTGTCCAGTATTAAAAGGATTTCTTTATCTTCAAGATACGTTACCAGCATTTCCTTTGCAGACATTCCCTGTTGCTCTTTTACTCCGAGTGAATTCAATACAGTCTGTGCTGCTAAGGACGGATCATTAAGCGATGCAAGTTCAGCCACGAATACTCCGTTTGCAAAGTCATCTATAATATCAGCACCTGTCTGCAATGAAAGTCTCGTTTTCCCTGCACCGCCTGAGCCGGTCATAGTTAGCAGCCTTGTCTGTCCAAGACATTCTTTGATCTTCCTCATTGCTTCTTCCCTTCCAATAAAACTCGTAAGTTGAACCGGAAGATTATTCGGTCTTACATCGAGAGTTTTTAACGGGGGAAAATTTTCACGAAGTCCTTTCGATAATACCTGAAAAAGCCTGATCGGCTGAATTACATCTTTTAATCTTCTCTCACCTAAATCACGAAAAGAAATATTTTTTGACGAGAGAAATTCATAGCTGCACAAGCTGTAAGCATTGTTTGAAATAATGATCTGCTCTCCGTAAGCCGCTGACATAATCCGTGCTGACCTTGCAAGTGTTATGTAACCCATGTATTCCTTACCGTTCCATTCGGCATTTCCGGAATGGATCCCTATTCTGATCTTAATTACCGCATCATCCCATTTTTGCATTGCCAGATTAACCTGCATCTCAACGGCAGCTTTGACCGCATCTTCGGCTTTCTGAAACGAACAGCAAAATGCATCACCAATAATCTCAAAAGCAAATCCCCTGTTTCTTTCGATTGCATTTTGCAATATCAAATCATGCTTTTCCAGAGCAGCCGGTAGTGACTCGGGGAAATCCTGAGCAAGCCTGGTGCTGCCTTCTATATCAGTGAAGAGAAAAGTAACTTGTCCGGAAGGAATAATCATTTAATTTAAGAATTTGATATTATGCATCAGGTATAATAAAATTACAAATAATTTATTATAAATTGAACATTTTAACCAATAACTTGCATATTAATGAGTTTATAAGTGCTTATAAACTGTGTACACGACAATTTAATTTAACAAATAAATTTCCTTCTTGTTTTTTACCGCAAAGCACTCAAAGATAGCTCAAAGAACACAAAGTATTTACCATAGAGTAAGAATTTGTACATTTTTAAAAAAATCTTTGTGAGCTTTGTGCCTACTTTGCGTCCTTTGTGGTTAAAAAATTTTTTGTCGTGTACATAGGCTTATAAGACATAATTATATATTTATTTGAAGTTTGAGATGTGAATTACTATTTTGTCGATGAAAGTTCAGCAAGCAAATTTCTTTTTTGAAGAATTAATTTAATAAATCAAATAATGGGACAACCAAAAATATTCATCGCCTCCTCATCAAAAGCTTTAAATTATGCAACTGCAGTTCAAAAAAAAATCGGAAAAGACTTTGATGCAATTGTATGGGAAGATGAAGAAAACTACCCTGCAAAAACCATAACGGATTGGGTATTAAATTTAACAGAAAAATTTGATTTTGGTGTTTTCATTTTCTCAAATGATGATAAAGCCGTTATTAATAATAAAGAACATGAAATTGTTCGTGATAATGTTCTGTTCGAGTTAGGACTTTTTTCCGGTAAACTTGGATTTGACCGATGTTTTATCATTCGTCCTAAAGTAGATAACTTCCATTTACCATCCGATCTTACTGGAATTCTTGAATTTAAATTTAAAATTCCTAATGAAAATAATCCTGTTGACTCTGTACTTCGTTCACCCTGCGAAGATATTAAACGTGAAATTGAAAAGCGGTGGAAAGATATATTGAAACACAGGGAAAAAGAAGTAACACCGGAGCGTATTGCCGCTATATGCTATCAAAGAAATCCTGACAATGGTCTTGTTGAATTCTTACTTGTGGAATCTACAAAAAAAAATCCAACCCGTCTTGGATTTCCTAAAAAACCATTTGAAGTCAATGATTCCCTTGAACCTATTGAAGTTGCAATACAAGTGGCTGCAGAAGAAGGCGGAGTAAAAGTCCAGAAAGTGGAGAAAGCACCTGAGTTAAAACCATTCAAGTATAAAAAAGAAGGCGATAAAAAGGTTGTGAATTATACTCCTTTCCTCTTAGAAGTAATTGATACATTGGAAATTCCTGAAAAGAACATTCATCGCAAACCTCAGTTTCATTCTCTTGGTGAAATTTTTACTAAACTTCGAAGTAATCGTAATGATTCAGAAAGTATAAAATCCCTTGAACGAGTTATTTGTCAATGCTATGATTTTTTATTGAGAGATTAATATCATTAGTTATTTATTATAGTTTTCACCACATGTTGTCGCTAAAAGAATTTCTTAAAAAACATGAAAAGAATATTTACACAACTGCATGTATTGCTTTATTTCTGTTCAGTACTTTGACTATAGTCAGATCGGTTTACTGGCATCACAAATTAATTTCTTACCCTTATCAGCAGGAATACAGGGAAGGCGGCGCTTTAATAGCTACTGAACTTTATCTTAATCACCAAAATCCCTTTTCCATAGAGCAGCAGCCTCATAACACTTACACGTACGGTTTTTTGTATCCGCTTGCGGTTACACCTTTTGCAAGGCTTTACGGCAACACTCTTCTCGTTCACAGATCTTTCATATATTTTTTTATCGCAGCAACATGCTTACTTTTATTATATGTTTTGATTTGTATGAAAGTAAATTTTTTTTTCGCATTTGCAGCATCAGTAATTCTTCATCAATCCCTTATCAATGCAATTAATACTTCTATAGCTCGGCCTGAAGGGTTAGGAATTTTTCTTTATACGCTTGCAATAATCATCACCTGGAGATTGAATTATTCCCGGATATCTCTTGGGATGAGCATCATTCTCGGACTTCTCGGATATTTCACAAAAGCTTATTACATCTTTGTGATACCTGTCATTGCGTTATATTTATTCTTTTTTATCAGCAAGAGAAAATCAGTCATTTATATATTAGTTTCAGCGGTATCATTCGTTTTATTGAATGCATTAGTATCAGCCATATACCCGGTTTATAATAATAATACTATTTTTTCCCAGGCTAACATTTCAAACTATTTATTTTCTCATATGAAGAATCAGCTGATAGAATATACCGGAGTTTATATTTTTCTGCTGATGATCGCTTTTTCTTCATGCATAATTTTATTCATAAAATTTATTCACAATCATTGGAGTGAAACGATTGCAGAAGTTATAACAAAAATAAGAAGCAGAATACGGGTAAATTCGGTTTATAAAATTTTAAAAAATCAACCTTTTATCAGCCTCAATAAAAATTTCGATTTGTTTTTTCTATTTGTATTTGTGTCAGTGGTAATATTGTTTCTGGTTAAACTCGGAGGTCATACCGGTAATTTCAATGCCGCTTATCTTTATCATCTCGCTTCCTTTTTCCTTATAGCAATTACATTTCAGGTTTTAAATTTAACATCGAGTAATATTTTTAAATCCATTGCTGCATTGCTGCTCATCTTAACAATGAATTTAGAATTTGATGCAGTTAAAAATGATTTCAAAGAATCTATATCTTGTTTTAAACAAGTTGAAGAGGTTATAAAAAAAAGTAAAAATACGCTAAATTCCCCTGAGTCTGTTTCTATCATGATACAGGAAAATAAACCGGTATATAATTCAGGATTAACTGAATTTTTTGCACACGGAGTATCTAAATTCAGCCTTTTTACCGGTTCATCAAAAGGTGTTTCCGAGCAGGCGCAAAAATTCAGAAAAGAAGTTAATGAAAAGATCAGTGGAAAAGAGTTTGATCTTATTATGCTTACCAAAAGTTATTACAGCTATTTCGTCAACAAAGATGTTCTGAATCAATTCTACCGCCAGTCAGGAACCCTTTGCGCTCCCATGAATTATCAGAATTGGACAATAGAAACATGGATTCCGAAATAATGTCGTTGAGATGGTTTCTTGAAAAAAACCGGTTTTCATTATTACGATTTTTATTAATGCAATAAATAATTATTAATATATGAAGAGATCTATACTTTTTTATTTTCTTTTGTTTTTGAATTTTGCTTTACTGAATTCAAATACATACGGGCAAACTGCTCTGTCTAAAGATTCTATTCTGAACAATCTTGAAAAAATGAAGGAAGAAACTAAGGTGAAATCACTGCTGGCAGGAGTCTGGAAAGGGAATGAAGAGATTATTACTGTTGCATTGGGAGAGTCAATGACATCAATTCCTGCACATACCGGAATGCATGTTCGAATCGGAGGTATATCGGAAATTTTTCTCGGTACGCTGGTGATGATTCTTGCTGAGAAAGGAATGCTAAATCTTAATGATAAAATTTCAAAGTGGCTGCCTGATTTGCTTGCGGCTGAAAAAGTAACTCCTGCAATGTTAATTAAAAATACAGCCGGCTATAAAGATTATGTTTTGAATAAAGATTTCGTGAATCTGATTACTAAAGAACCGTTCCGCAATGTCAGCAGGAAAGAAATCATTGATTACTCAACGGGGGATGGTCATCTCAATTTTCCTCCCGGGACTGATCAGCAATACTCACATACGGAATTTACAATACTGGGTGAAGTTCTCGAACGTGCAACAGGCAAAACAATGCCGGAACTTTACAATGAATATATATTTAAACCCCTTAGTCTTAGCAATACCGGATACAGTATTAATTCTGAACTGCCTTCACCGGTACTCCATGCGTTCAGCTCAAGCCGTGACATCTATGAAGACGCTACTTTCTGGAATCCTTCATGGACTGGCGAATCGGGACCGCTTTATTCTAACTTAAATGACCTTCGTATCTGGGCAAATGCATTCGGCAAAGGTAGACTTCTGACTTCAGCATACTTCGACTCTCTTATCAGCCGTCCTGCCGGAGCTACACGACCGGATCTCTATTTCGCATCGGGATTCATTGTAACTAACGGTTGGTACGCTCAGAATCCCAGCTTCAATGGTTACAGCGGAGCTTTCGGTTACCTGCCCGAAAAAGAATTGGCTGTCGTAATCTTCACTACAGAATCAGAAAATCCTAAATCATCTGCACAGGTATTTAACATTTTTAAGGAAGTTGTAAAAATGTTTACTCCTGAGAATCTTATAAATTTTTAGAATTCACATTGTTTGATTCACGATTGACTATTTGCCATTCATTATTGAATTTTTCAAGATAGGTAGGATGCAGTAATGAAGAACTTGTCAAATCTGCTAACATTTGGTTCAGAACAAATATTAAATATTCTTCTGAATGGATAATCAGATATTCCAGAATAACTTATTTTTCTTCTGGCTTATAAATAATTATGCCGTAATAATAAGTCTCTTTTGTTCTTTTATTAAAATTGAGACACCATTTACTCAGCTCTCTTGGAGTTAACTGTAATTTATTCCTCTTTTGCTCGGGGTCTATAACTTCTAACTTTTTATTGGAGTAATCCACTACACTAATCCAATGATCTTCATGGTCAGTAAGGATGATAATTTTATTCCCCTTTTTAATATGATATAAAATTCTCTGTCTGAATGCTTTGTCGCTTTTGTTGAAGAATTCTTTGTATCTGAATCCCAGCTGTTTCAGAGCGCGGAAAATTTTTCTTTCATTAGTACCGTTTATTTTGTCTGTTCCGACAAATTCTCTTATTCTCTTTTCGGAATAAATATAACCTAATGCTAGAAGGCAGTTTCTGATTGAAGCCGGTCCGCAGGTGAATTTCGTTTGCTGATGGTAGTAAGTCATTTTTTCTTAATTCAGTATTTGAAATCAATATCACATGAAAAAAATTCAAATTATATATAAGTATTTTTGACTTACTTAAAAAAACCTGCTTTTTTTACAATTTTGGACATTTGTGCCGCCTTAAATGCTATTTTTTTTAAATACATGAATTTCAGGCTAAAAACAGATGCCTGCTAACCAGATGAATTATATGACACTTAGGAGTTTATTGTACTGATTCAGATCGGAATGTCATTCAAGGGGGATATTGAGAAGGAGAATTCGGGTGTTGTAAATTTGTATCAGTAATCTATCCTCAATGTTGCAAAACCGTAATCATCAGTGAACTTTTCAGATTCATGCATATTATTGGTAAACCTGTGAACATATTTGAATTCCATAAAGAATTGCCTGACAAATTGCCATGTAAAATTGGCTGTGACAATGTCCCGGTTAATTCTGAATCCTTTGAGAAATTCAGGATCAGAGTAGCTGTATCCGGAAGCGTTGTTTCTGTTACCGCCGTAATTAATAAGAACACGCCCGGCAGAATCAAGTACAATGCCGTTTGCAGAGCGCTGATGCTGATACAGTATATTTAAATTTACACGGTTGGAAAAATTGTAATTTAATTTAAAAGCAATCTCGTCGGAGTTGGGCTCCAGGTGATGACCCAGAGGAAGATCCCAGTTTGTGTAAACTGTCTTATTGGATACATGCGAATACACATACGGATCCAGAAGTGTGTATTCGGATTTCAGTTCAAGATTTGGCAGTGTGAACGCATCTGACCAGAGAACCCCAATTTGCCATCCGAACTTGTTTGCTATCTCTGAATTACTTTCAAAAATAGTACTGAAATTAACATCATCTATAAGGAGTGAGCCCTGAATGGCAAGCTTTTTGACCGGTATAACCATTGCGTCAAATCCCATAATTGAATTGTTAACATTATTTTCGTCAGGCTGCGAAGCTTTACTCAGTTCTGCGCTGGTAAGAAAACTAATCGGATTTAGAAAAGTAAAACTGAAAGGACTATTTGCAATTGTTACACTTTCAAAAAATCCCACTCTGAAAGCTTCAGTAAAATTAATATCAAGTCTGTGTGTCGCTATGTTTTTTGCTTCTAAAGGTTTTCCAAGTGAATCACCTCTCAGACTCCCGTAAATAAAAGAATAACTTACGGCTTTATATCCGAGATCTAATCTCAAATAATCAAAGGGAACCGTATTGTTTGATAGAAATAATCTATCGATGAAACCAAATCCCTGATAAACCGGATTTCTTCCCGCAGTAATTGCTATCCAGTCTCCGGCTGCTCTAAACCTTAAATACCCGTCAAAAGTATCGAAGTTTTTCTGCTCGTATTCAAATTTAAACTGAGCATACAATTTCGGATCTGTATACCTTGCAAAGGTAACATCTGCCGAATCACCATTTAGTTTTTGACCGTTTGAAGCTCTGAGATAGTATCCTACGCTATTGTAAAGTGTTCCTCTTACTCTGAAACCTGCCTCACCCAATGTTATGGAATGTCTTTCTAACGAATCACCCCGTGATTCCCGTTGTGTCAGCTCCCCCAATAAATCAAAAAATAATGTTGCATTGCTGTCGGCATAGTCATAAATATATTTTTGTTTATCGTCTGAAAAAAAATTTTTAAATCCCTCTTTTACAAGCGGTGCGGCTTTTTTCAGGCTTCCTGAAATATCATATTCAAACTCAATTTCAAAATCCTTTAATATCTCCCTGTCAACCCTGGAAATTTTTCCTGAATTGGCTTTTATTGTCTTTAAATAATCAGCAACGTTTTCTCTTGAAATAGGAATGTTAGCCCTGTTATAATCAAATATGATTTTCAGCGTTTGCATTCTTTGCAGATAGTCATAGACTGGGTGGTTGGGATTGACAAGCTCTACCTGTCCAAAAGAGTTTTTTGCAAAAATCAAAACACAAAATACTGAAAGAGTATATAATTTCTTCATAAAATAATCTGTGTTTTCAAGAATGACTTTACAATTTAAGCGAAGTTATAGTGATTGGATACTTGTTGGCTCTTGCTGTACATCAGAAAGGAATTCCGGAACTAATTTTTTAAGCATGCTTACCAGCAGCTCTCTGTCATTATCATATCTTTTCTCGAGCAGAGTTTCGAGATTGTAATCAAAGTTTTCCGGTATAAAACTGCTTGCATTTGTAGCAATTAATATTTTTTCATGGATCGTCTTTTCATACAATTCACCAGGAATAAAAAGCTCTTCATATAATTTTTCACCGGGTCTCAGTCCGGTGTGAACTATCTTAATATCTTTTTCAACTTCATAACCCGATAATCTTATTATGTCTTTTGCCAGGTCAATAATTTTTATCGGTTTTCCCATATCGAGAACAAATATTTCACCTCCCTTACCGATAACGGATGCCTGAAGTACCAGCTGCACTGCTTCCGGTATTGTCATAAAAAATCTCTGAATATCGGGATGAGTTATCGTAACCGGACCGCCCTCTGCAATCTGCCTTTTAAATGTGAGCACAACACTTCCTCTGCTTCCGAGGACATTCCCGAATCTTACGGCAGAATAATTTTTTCCATAAACCCTTGCTGCTTTCAGAACAATCATCTCAGCTACTCTCTTACTGGCTCCCATAATGCTTGATGGATTTACGGCTTTATCCGTTGAGATATAAACGAAATGGTCTACATTGTGCTTTAGCGACAGATCTATCAGATTCTGCGTTCCCTTAATATTGTTACTTATTGCTTCGCATGAATTCTCTTCCATTATTGGAACATGCTTATGGGCAGCGGCATGAAAAATTACTTCTGGTTCGAATTCTCCCAATACATTATCCAGTCTGTTATAGGATCTTATATTTGCGATTATAGTTCTCACCCTTGTTTTATGGTGCTTCCCGTTTGTAATGGAAAGCCGTTTCATAATTTCGTATTGAATATCAAATATTGAATTCTCACCTTGCCCGAGCAGTATAATTTCAGACGGATGACATTTTATTATTTGTCTGCAAAGCTCACTCCCTATTGATCCGCCTGATCCTGTAATCAATACTCTTTTCCCTTTCAGAAAATCTTCCACTCTTTTTATATCAGTCTGAACCGGTTCCCTTCTGAGAAGATCTTCAATCTGAACCTGCCTGATGTTATCTATCCTCACTTTTTCATCAAGTATTTCAAATATCCCGGGAATTGTTCTTGCCTGAACACCTGTCTTCCTGCAAATTGATACAATATCACGGATCTCTGAACCGGGAGCTGTCGGCATAGCTATAATTACTTTATCTATATTCATTCTTGTTATAATTTCAGGCAAACTATGCCTTGTGCCCATAACCGGTAATCCTCTGATCTTTAATCCTTTCTTTTCTATATCATCATCTACGAATGCTACCGGATTTAAACCTAACTGGGGATTTCTTTGCATTTCCTGAACTATCGAATTGCCTGCTTTGCCGGAGCCTACAACAAGAACCTTTTCACCGTGAAAAGAGATTTTTCTTTTTTCATTGAACCTTTCAATCAGTCTGATGCTGAAGCGGGAACTGGTTACGAAAAAGAAAGAAATAATGCCGTCAAGTACGGGGATTGATAAGGGAATTGTGTTAAAACTTAAAATCTTAAAGTGGTGAAATGTAACAAAAACAAATGTCTGTAAAACTACTGCACAGAAAATAATATATATCAGCTTTGCCAGTTCATCTATGCTTGCGCTGTTCCAATATCTGTTATAAAGACCTAATTTATAAAATACCAGTATGTCAATTATCAAAAATACTATCGTGCACCACACGAGTCCGTTAAAGTATAAATTAAAATCTACCTGTCCGTCTAATCTCAATTCTAAAGCCAGGAAGGGACCAAAAAAAAGGAATATACAGTCAAGGAATAAAAAATGCCTGTTCCTTATTTTTAGTATCTTGTTATTTAGAAAATTTTCAAGCATTACTTATTTAGTTTATCTAAATCTTAGCATATCTGCATCAAATTTTCATGAAATCGAAAATAACATGTATCTTAAAAGAACATTTAGTATAAATTAGGGTGTCTGTGTAATAGGATTTTTTAGTTACTGCAAATTACAAAATGTATTTAACTGTTTCAATAAACTTATTTGATTTCACTGAATTTATGTGAATTTAGAGCAATGGACAAAATCAGTTTAGAATTGAACGAAATGTACTTAAAATAATTTTTATATCCTTGAAAAATGACCTTTGATTTAAATATTCAAGATTTAGTTTTAATTTGTCAGGCATTATATATTTAATGTAATACTCTTCCGGACTGTCGGAGCTTTCCAGTATTTCGTTTTCATTCCGGTATTTAATAGATGCTATATCGGTTATGCCCGGCAGTACCGATAATACTTTTTTCTGTTCATCATTATAAAGTTCAACGTATTTTCTTACCTCAGGTCTTGGTCCTACAAAACTCATTTCACCTTTTAAAATATTTATTAACTGAGGCAGCTCATCAAACTTGTACTTTCTCAGGAAATATCCTGATCTGGTTATTCTCGAATCTCTCCCCCCGATTGTCAGCAATCCGCTTCGGTCTGAATCAGTTCTCATTGTTCTGAATTTCAATAATCCAAAATCTTTATTGTTCTTTCCGACACGCTTCTGTTTATAAATTATATCACCTTTTGAATCTGATTTAACGATTATTGCAATCATAAGCAGCAAAGGTGATAAAATTATTAATCCTCCAAGACTGAACAAAATATCAAACGCTCGTTTCATTACATAATTCTATTTTGCCTTTTTCATAATGAATTCAGATGATTCGATGACTGAATTTATGACTCTCTGGATTTGAATTTCCGTCAGCTGAGGATAAACTGGCAGCGTAATCTCCCGTGAATAATTGTCATAGCTAACCGGAAAATCGTCTATATTGTAACCCATGTCTTTGAAAATTTTTAACATCGGCAGAGGAATGAAATGAACATTTACAGAAACTTCTCTGAGATTTATTTCTTTAATGATCTCATCCCTCTGATCTTCTGAGATTCCTTTAATCCTCAGAAGATAAACATGGTATGAGGTTTCCTTTTGCTCTGTTAATGACGGAGGAATTTCAGCCCAGTCGTATTTAGAAAATGTTTCATTATATTTTTCAAAAATTTTCTTACGTTTTAATAATAGTTCACTTTTGTATTTTTTTATCTGTGCAAGACCAACAGAAGCACATAAATCACTCAGATTGATCTTGAATCCGGGATAGACAATATCATACTTCCAGCTACCGGTTTGCAGCTTTGAAAAAGCGTCTTTTGTTTGGCCGTTTAGAGAAAGTAACTTAAGCCATTGATACAATTCCTGATTATTAAATTTTTCCGGAAGGTTAAGGCAAATTGCACCTCCTTCAGCTGTTGTTACATTTTTAACTGCGTGAAAAGAAAAAACAGAAGCATCACACAGGGTTCCGCTTTGTCTGTCTTTATATAAAGCTCCTAGTGAATGAGCTGCATCAGACATTACAAAAATCCTGCCCAGCATTCTTTGTGTTTCATTCACTGAGACAAAGAGCTTTTTTATTTCCTCATCTTCTACAATTTTATAAATTTCGTCATAGTCGCAGGGAAATCCTCCAATATCAACGGGAATGATAGCCTTTGTTCTTGGAGTTATTGCCTTTTTAATATTTTCTGTATCAATTACAAAATCATTTGTTACATCAACCATTACTACCCTGGCTCCAAGATGTAATATTGGAAGCGCCGTCGCACAATATGTATATGCGGGAATAATTACTTCATCTCCCTTTCCTATCCCAAACCAATGGAGCATCAGCATCATCGCAGATGTCGCTGAATTCACGCATAAAATGTTTTCTATACCTGTTATTTTTGAAACTTCCTTTTCAAGAGCCATTACTTTTTTACCTGTTGTTATCCAGCCGGAGTTTAGAGAATCTATAACTTCATTTATTACGTCCTGATCAATGTAAGGAGGTGAAAAAGGAATCATAGTCATATTTTTACTGAATTTAATATTGTCATTTTGATAATAAGTAGTTGATTAAATTTTTACGGGTATCTCTAAGTTTCAGCATTTGGTGAAAATTTCATTACGGATAATTATGGTATTTCTTAAACCAGCAGACGAACTTCTCAATACCTTCCTCTATTCTTGTTTCCGGTCTGTAGCCTATGAAAGATGAAAGTTCGGTTGTATCTGCGCATGTTATTTTCACATCACCGGGCTGCATTTCTTTAAATACTTTAATTGCTTCTTTTCCGAGTTTCTGTTCCAATACTTCAATAAAATGAAGGAGATTCTCAGGATGCTCTCCACCGATGTTATAAATCTTATATTTGTTTTTTATGTCTTTTTTTACAAGCCTGGAAATTGATTCAACCACATCATCAATGTAAGTAAAATCTCTCAGCATATCCCCGTTGTTGTATACTTCAATTGGCTTTCCCTTCATAATGCTGTCCGCAAACTTGTAATAAGCCATATCCGGCCGGCCGTAAGGTCCATATACTGTAAAAAACCTTAACCCAATGGTTGTAATCTGATGCAGATGATGATAAGTATATGCCATAAGTTCATTTGATTTTTTTGTGGCAGCATAAAGTGATACCGGATGATCAACATTATCTTCTACCGAAAAAGGTGTCTTAGTACTGTTACCATAAACCGAACTTGATGATGCAAATATCAAATTCTTAACAGAAAAATTCCTGCAGCACTCAAGCAGGTTAAAAAAACCGTTAATATTATTTCTAATGCTTTCTTCGGGATTTGTAATGGAATATCTGACCCCCGGCTGTGCAGCAAGATTTAATACTAAATCAAATTTCTCTTTTTCAAATAGTTTTTCAATTGAACTCTTTTCTGCGAGATCCGCTCTGGTAAAACAAAAATTATCAAAATTATTCAGTATCTTAAGACGGGATTCTTTTAATGAAACATCATAGTATGAATTTAAATTGTCTGTACCAATTACTTCATTTCCTTCTTCGCAAAATCTTTTGCTGATATGAAAGCCAATAAAACCAGCTGCACCTGTTACAAGAATTTTCAAAGTCCGTTTATATTAAAATATTGTTTAAAATCATTTTTATTTTCCATTCAGGATAATTTAAAGCATCAATTACAGCATAACTTTTAATTTATCGGAAAAATCTTCGATCAATTTACTTCTGTCAAATATTTTTTCGGCTGCTTCCCTGCATCTCACTGACATTTCATCTCTTAATTCAACAGAGTTTTTTAATTTCATTATATTATTTCTAAGTGATTCAAAATCTCCTGGCTTTGAAATCAGCCCAACATCATTTTTCTCTATAATTTTTGCTCCCTCACCCGAACCGGAAAATAACACCGGAACTCCGGCTGCCATTGCTTCATATATCTTGGACGGAACCGCTCCATAAATATTATTTACTAAAGGAATTATCGTGCAATAGTATTCAGGTAATATTTCAGGAATATCCTCCCTTTTAATGCTGTCATGAAGGATTATATTCTTATCGGGATTATCTTTTATATATTTTTGCAATTCGTCCTTTTCAGCACCTTCACCGTAAATATGCATCTCTGCACCAAGTTTTTTAAAATCAATGTTCTTTACAAGTTCAGGAATTCCCTGCGCCACTCCAAGCAATCCTGCATAGACAATTCTTATGCTGTCCGATTCCTTAAATTTTTTATTATGAAGCTTAAATCTTTTTACATCAACTCCGTTTCTGAACAAATAAACATTTCTGCCGCCGCTTTTCTTAATATGCGATACTATCTCCTCAGATTGACCAGTACAAAGAAAAGATTTCCTATAGAGATATTTTTCGAAACTCTCCAGCTTCCTGTAAATAAAACCGTCTCCTATGAATCCAAGAAGCTTCGCAGATAATGGCCATATATCGGAAACATTCATGATCATCCTTGCCCCTGTGATTTTTGATAAAAGAAAAGCACTGAATGACAATGTCAAAGGAGGACTTTCTACCAATAAAAAATCGGGTTTTAACTTATTAATAAAAGGAAAACTAAATAAGCTTGTTAATGAAAAAGATAACATTGAAATGATCCTGGGTATAGTCCTGGCTGAATTTGATGCATAAAGCCAGTATCTTTTAATTAATATACCCTCTTTATTTTCAGCAAGACTTAATTTTCCCCTGTATTCTTTAAATATTTTTCCGGTAGGATAATTCGGAATTGCCGCTACTACTGATACTTCCCATCCATTCTCTTTAAATCCTTTTGCTAATTCCAATAGCCTGTTAGACGGTGCTCCCATCTCAGGATAAAAATATTGTGTCAGAATTACAATCTTCAATCTTTTTTTTAATTCACCATTATTACAGTTATGTCAGAATAACTTCTTCAACCGTTTTTGTTTACCACTGCTTCAAATCCTTCGGATTTCATGATCAGCTTTGGTGCAGTTGTTCATCTCAAAATTATTTCCAACGAGATATGATAATGTGCGGTGTTTATATAAAACTTATGAATGCTGGTTTCAAACCGTGCACCGGAGGAATATTGCGACTTGAATATTTTTATACTCTCGGCTTTCGAACTAAATTAAGAAAAGCCATTCCGTATACAAATCCGGGCGCTGCAATTCTCATAGCTGCATGTCCCATAGTGACGCACGTAAATACAACACAAATTATCAATATGACCCTGTCATCGGTGTTCTTCAATTTCATGAACCGCGAAGCCGGTACTAAAAACAATATCAACAAAGCGGCAATCCCAAACAATCCATGCTCAGCCAAAAGCCTTGAATATTCTATATGGGCGGCAGCTCCATCGTGTCTGTAATATTCCGCCATTCCCGGTCCTACTCCTAAAATAAAATTATCCTTGAATATATCCATATCCTCAAAAAATATTTCATCCCGTCCGCTGTATAAATTACTTTTTTCGCTGGTGTATTCGGACTGTCCCTTGAATCTCATTTCAAGCAATCCTCCGCTTACATCATTCACATAATTAAAACCAAAAAAAACCACTACAATTATTGCTGTAAACACATATGCCATTTTTGTTATCCGATGCTGAAATCCTTTGTCTGTGATTGTCATTATTACTATGCAAAATAAAGCAGCTATTATCGGTGCAAGAACTCCGCCGCGCGAAAATGTGGCTAATCCTCTTATGAAAAAAGCAAACATGAAAAACAAATCAAGATATTTTATCCTGAACAGTCTGATATTGAGAAAATAAGCTAAAGCAATAATAAGAACTCCTAATCCTAATATAGTCGATACCTGATTCGGACCAAATCCACCGCTTGCCTGAAAATTCGATTCCGTAGTATATGCAATTTCATCAAGCGAACCCCCTCTGATGTAAATCACAACAAGCATTGTAACAATCGGATAAAGCAAACTAAGCAACAGTTTTCTCAGTTGTATCACACTGAATTTTCTGTTATAAAAATAATAAGCGGATATACCCAGGCAAATCGGACCGGACAAATTAAATGATAGCATGTATCTTGCATCAAGAAATGACGAGTAATCTGTTACTATTATTGAAGGTAATAATACCAGAATGAATAAAATAAAAATACCGGGTTTCTGTCGTCCGGGGTTTTGCATAATTAATCCAATAATCAAAAATAAAATTGTTGCATATTTCCCAAACTCATACACCAAAGATCCTGCGGTTGCTCTTAATAAGACCTCACTTCCTACAAGATATGCAGCTACAAATGCTGCAGCTATATCCCTGCTTTTACTCTGGTATACATAATATAATCCGTAGGCTAAAATACTCAACGCATACAGAGTTGCAGCTGTTGAGCTGTTTGACAAAACATAGCCCAGGAAGATATGAAATACTAAAATTATTTCAGTCTTGTATTTATTGTTAATCATTCAACTTACTCGTTTGTCTTTAATTTATAATAAATTTATGATTAATAATCTTCATTTTTAATTCTCCGGTTATACTTTTTAAATTAATTTTATCTCTGCTTAATTAAATCTAAAATGATAAAAAACCTATTCTTCAAATACTCTGTAACTTTATTAATCTAAAATCTTTTCTTTCAAGTCTTTTATGTATTTTTCAAATGTAAATAATTCAGCAACGTTAAGACAGTTTAATGACATTTTCTTTAATCTTGTCCTGTCCGCAAGAGCAAAATCAATTTTTCCCGCAAGCTCCTCAGCTGTTATTTCTTTTAATAGAAATCCGTTTGTTTCATTAAAATATTGCCCGATTGAAGATACATCTGATACAATCGGAACACAACCGAATGCAGCAGCCTCCGCTATTACTTTTGGAAATCCCTCTGATTCACTGGGTAGCAAAATTATGTTTGATTCCTTATAAACAGCTTCAAGACATGTTCGGTCAAGAAAACCTTTAAAAACTATACTGATTTTTATATCCGATGCAATCCTCTCATATCTGTCTCTGTCAATACCGTCTCCGGCAAAAATTACTTCTCTTATCATTTCCTTGCCTGAGACTCTCCTTAATGCCTCCAATATCAAATCAACTCCTTTGTTTTTTGTCAGCATCCCTGCAAAACAAAATGTTAATTTATCGTCAAAATTTTTGTTCAGGGCAATTTCTTTTGCTTCTGTTAATTCCTTTTCGTCAAGACACGGATTCTGAAAATTTAATATATGCTTTTCCTGATTTTCCCACTGACCGTTAATGGTCACTTTTGAATTCTGAAAATTATTCTGAAGCCACCATTTCTGAAACCGGTATGATAATGGAGGATCCTCCATTTTCCAGTTGCCCGCATACTTAACCCACTTTCTTAGGTTCCTTTTCAAACTCAGGTAAGGGAGAACGTACAAACCCATTGCAGTCGGAGCTCTGAACTGTACCCAGTCTACTTTTGGCATTACAGATTGCATTTTCTTTAAATTATGAAAAGAAGTGGAAATAACCGAAATCTTATCAATGAGTCCTTTACCTCCGTAAGGTTTGATTGGTACAAATTTTATTCTTTTACTCGTGTAGCTTGATGAACTGCCCGGAGGTTTTCCCTTGTGAAGCGGAGCAATATGAAAGATCTCATCAAATATATCTGTGAGATGATTAATCTCCCTTACTGTCGAGCCCCATCCGACAATTTGATTGTCTCTGATATAATGCGGCGTGTGTGATATTATCGCAAGTTTCATTTTGAAATTTTTACATCTCAGTCTTTTAAACTATCAAGTGCATTCATGTATCTTCTCACAATATTAGACCAATGGTGCTTCATAGCCCATTCTTTAGCGCCTTCACTGAATTTAGTGTAATTGCCTGTTATGTTCATTACAGCATTTGCAATTTCCCCGGTGTTTTTCGGATCGACAAGAATTCCGCTGACATTTGAATTTATAGAATCGGCAATTCCGCTGTTCTTTGATCCTATCGCCGGGAGTCCGAAGTAGTTCGCTTCAAGTATTGCTATTCCAAATCCTTCAAAATCACCATCCGACTGGCTTTCACTGAGCATTAGAAAAATATGAGATTCATTCAGCACTTCATACATTTGCTTATTCGTTAATGAGCCTCGTATATTTATATGATTTTTTATATTCTTCTCATCAAAAAAATTTTTCACTAAAGACTCATCAGCAACGCGTCCGACCATATCATAAATTACACCGGGGAAATTTTTCATAATATCAGGTAATGCATTAATTACATTATGTTGTCCTTTCCTGCGAGAGACAGTTCCGATTGTAACAAGATTTAAAAAACCATTACTGATAAATTTTTCTTTGACACTTACTTCATTCATGTTCTCAATATCAAACCCGTTCGGAATTACTACAATTTTTAACGGATTAATTTTGCCTGGAAGTTTGGATTTTGAAAAATTTGATACCGGTATTACAAGGTCCATCCGGAACAGCGCTTTATCAATTAAGATTTTTTCAATCCTAACACTGGAATTAATCTCGGCTCCGTGAGCAATTGCAATGAATTTTATTTTTTTCCTGTAAGACCCCAAAAGAAGTGAAGCCAGTAATGAAAATCTCCCGGAAAAAATAATGTGTGTGAAAATTTCTTTCTTTAAAGTTTTTGAAATTATTTCAATTCTTTTCCGGTACGTCTTTAACCTGCTTTTGTATCTTTTAAATCTTTTTATTTCAAAACCGGCTTTTTTATCAAAATTTTCTGAGCTGATATTGTCGGTGTAATCTGAAACGGTTAATACTTTTACATCAACGTTATTAAGTTTGAGACTATTTGCTAAATTATATGCATGGTTCCCAATTCCGCCAGGTCCCGGCGGAAACTCTGACGATATCAGGAGTATTTTTTCATATTGATTCAATTTTTCCCCCTTCCTTAAGCATTTCTGAGGACTTACTCCAGGAAATGGAAACCTGAATTATTACTAAAGGTAAAAATAAAATCAAAACCAATATTCCCAATGGAATTAAATATTTTTTGCTTTTCCATTTATATGGAATCATTGACGGTAAAATTCCGATAATTAAAGCATTTATAACGTAATCAGCCGGAAAATACTTTCTGTAAAAATACAGCACGCTTGGAATCGGTCTGGGTGAAAAAAATTTCTTCGGTCTGAATGCATCCCAGGAACCCATTTGTCTCAATCCTCCTGTGCCGATTTTAAGATGAAGCCTCTTTGCAAATGGATTAGAAATGCTCCTGAATCCTGCAAGATAAGCTCTTAAGCCGAACTCTCCGTCCCCCATTCTCTGTTTATCAAACTGTCTGTCGAATAATCCGATCTTCTTAAAAACTTCACGTCTAACCAGAGCATTTCCCGAATCAAACTGATCAGCCCATCTGAAAAAACTGTAATTCTCGGGAATGACATCCCCGACTTTTGACAGCGAAACTCCTGCAGATATATCAGCCTTAAAAAAATCTATGCATTTCAAATGCTGTGTAATCCAGTCTGGATCTACCCTTGAATCATCATCAAAGAAAAGTAAATATTCACCTTTCGATCTCCGGGCAGCTTCATTTCTCGCCAGCCATTGTCCTTTGCCATCCTGAAAAATGACAATTAATCCGGAGCTGAATTTTTTATAAAATTCCCTGTCAGGATTATCTGTCTGATCGATGATAATTATTTCGAGATGAGGATAGTCCTGATTTTCAAGATCATCAAGAACATCTTTCAGATACTCATATCTGCTCAGTGTAGGTATTATTACACTTACCAGCGGATTTGATTTGATAAGTTCCGAATTAAAATTTTTATAACCTGTATATTCACAGTGATCTTTTATCAAATTAATCTTCTTCACTGTTTTGGTTTTAATAAAAGATCTGATTTCAGCAACAGGATTCTTTAAGCTCAGAATATTTTTTATTAAATAATAATATGCACTGTGCAATTTGAAATATTTTCTTATAAAAATATAGTTATCCGTAAGATCCGGTTTCATTTTATGCATAATTATATTCCCGGCACCTGTTTCTGCTGTTAACATCACACCTTTGTTCCAAAGCTGATACCCAAGATCAAGTTCTCTTGATGCTTTGTTTGAATAATTTTTATCTTCGGTTATTAAATTTTTGAATTCATCAGGTATTTTTACTGAATCGGAATTATAATAGCAAGTGGAAAAAGATTTTGCATCTCCGGGAAAAAGATTGAAATACCATATTGGATTCAGCTCTTTGAGAATGTCAAAACTATCAAATACTTTCAAATTATTTTTCTGTGAATGTTAATAGGTTTACAAATTCAGATCAGTATCATAAAGAGTAAAGTAAAAATAATCGGAGTCGCTGAAATTCACAGACTGTGAATGGTAAATTACCCTCTCATTGCTTCTTGATCGTATAAATCCAACGCCTGATAATAATCTCATTTCTGCCTCATTATTGGAAATTATCTGGATTGTTTCTGCTTTCTCTTCCGAAGCGACCTTGAAAAGTCCTGAAAACATAGATCTGAAATCACTTTCGTCATTGCAGTACCATTCGTATATGTTGAAGTAAGGCCGGAAATAAGAAAACAATGCGAAACTTCCTTTTCCGGTTTTCATTGCTTTAATTTCAGGGAAATAATGCTTAAAGCCGGAAGCTCTCCATTTTAGGAAATTTTCATCATGAAGTATCTGAATGTACTTATTTTTTTGTTGATAGAGTTTTACATTTTCTGCAACATCTTTCCAGCTGCACAAGTCAAATACTTTATCCTGATTCTTCAGTCTGCTTTTTTTGTAGCTGAAATATGGTTTAACGATTTTACTGACAGGGGCTAACGCAAAAAAATATTTCTTTGGCATTACCCAGCTCAGGATCTGCCTTGGTTCTATCGGAAAGACCATTAGCTTTCCGCTGTTAATGGGTTTAAATCCGGACTTCAGCATGAGAGCTTCGGCTTTCGGACTCGGGTTATTTCCTAAAGTTATTTTATCCCTGCTGTTTCCCGCCTTGAACAATATTTTTCCCGTGCCGAGTTTTCTGTATTCAGGATCTACAATCAGATCACATGCCCATTGAGCTTCGTAAAATTTGTCTCCGTGTTTAAGTGTCACAGGTATTAAACCTAACTGTCCAATCACTTTTTCATTAAGTTTTGCAAGCAGCAGACCTTCTACAATGCCTTTACCCGGTCCTCTGAATTTCCATCTGTTATATTCTTCAGAACTTCTTCGTCTTTTATTTGGCCAAACCTTGCCGGTAAATTCTTTATGGGACTCTACTAACTCATCTGAATATGGTAATATCTGAATGTTAATTCTTTCTTACTCCTTCAGACATAAAATTATTTATGTAATCCGAAACTGTGAATAACTGAAGCTTATTTATAAAAATATTATTCCTTACTATATCCATGAATACATTAAAGTATTTAAGGCTTTCGGAACTGTCCCTGCTCAATGCTGCCGGATGCGCAACTATCACAAGTGTCTCATTCAGTTCAATTGCTTTATCAAGATACTTAAGTGCAGGATCATCAAAACCCGTATAATGCTGAGGTACACAAATTATTCCGTTATGTATTTCCCACTTTCTGAAAATCATCTCATCGGAATTTTGTTTTCTGAAGATCTTTTTCCAGACGGGATTAAATTTTTTTATTACTCTGCACCATTTATAATTTAATAATGCCATCTGCTTCAGTATGAAACCGGTGTCAGCTCCTTTGTGAAATGGATAGAACCCCCTGTCTCCTTTGCTGATAGAAAATTTTTTGTACCAGCTCATTGGTCTGCTGTGAGGCGGTACAAATCCGGTTACCGAATCTTTTTTACCCGTGCATTTTTCCAGTGAATATTTGCTTCTTTCAAGTGATTTGTAAATTTGTTTGTCTGTAAGATATGGAAACCATTCATGTTTCCATGAATGTGAGGCTATCTCGTGCCCGGCATCGCTAATTCTTTTTATTTGCTCAGGATTATTGAAAGGGAGAATTCCCTTTTCAGCTGCAAATCCAAGGCAGGCAAAAGTCATTTTAATGTTAAATTCCCGTGCCCGGTTTAAAATGTATTCCACGTTTTCAATTTCCTGATATATCGGATCATATTTGAAATTATAAGGGAATGAAGAATTGATCTGTCCCAATGCCGAATCGTAATCCCAAATAATCATTAAATTTGCGGGCATAAAATTTTTAGTTATTAATTTAATCTGATTTTAACGACAATCTTTCTCTTCTCCCTGATAAGGCGACAGCAATTATGGGAAAAAGTATGTAGGGGAAATTATATCTTGAACGTGTTTCAGAGAGAGGAATCAACAGCATAGAATAAGAAAGGTATGCCCAGAATATGTAAACTGATAATGCAGGGTAATTCTTAATTTTGATTAAACAGACGAATGAAAGAAATAATACAACCCAGAAGAAATAGTTTTCTATGCTTAGAAACATTGAATTTAAAACATCTTTGGATTCAAATTCTTCAAATTTAAAAAAATAGGAAATAGTCCAGTCCTGCCGGTCAGAATATTTGATGAGCTTAAACGGCAAGCCTTTAACATACAACTCAGGGTTATTCTTTACAAATTCAATTGCTTCATTTCTGAGAGCATTGTCAAACTCAACCTCCGGTAAGTTAGAATACTTTCTCAAAACAGAATCAGGAACACCGTTATATCCTCCCATATTAGTAAAATCTTTTGTTACATTTGAACTGTAAAAACCCAGACCCGAAGTTGGCATAAATCTCAGCATTCCGTAAATCTGATAATTCCGGTAAATCCACGGAAAATACAGAATCAAACAAATCAAATAGACAAAGCCTAATCTGCCTGCAAAGTAGGATAAACTTTTATCCCTGTGTTTTTCATACAAAAACGGGATTAAAATAAAAACCAGAAGAAAATTGAATCTGATGTATAATTCGGCTGCAAGGATGGCTCCTATCAGAAGTAACTGGTAAAATTTTCCTGTATAATTTTTTAAACAAATGAAAAGCAAAATCAAAAAGAAAAAAAACGAAAGCTGAGTGTTGGAGTTTGAAGCCATGAACAGCATGTTGGGTGAAATTGCCAGATATAAAAAGGAAATCAGTGCGGCAAAATTATTTAAGTCACGAAACAGAAAATATCCTGCTATCAGCACACCAAAAGAAAATAAAATCATAACGATAGTATAAACAACCGGATGATTATAAATTAGCAGACCAATTGCAAAAATCGCAGGAAGCCCCGGCTGACGGAAATTTCTCAGCTCGACACCTGTAAAATCATAGAACTCACCTTCTGTGGCAAGCCTCTGCCCGAGAGTCTCATGTTTGGCATAATCACTCTCCTGAACGGGTCTGTCATAAAAATCATGTACTGCCAGCACTATCCTGAATACTAATCCGATTAGTAAAATAAACTTAATAAGCTTTTGATTTGAAAACTCAAAGCTGCTTTGTTTATAAATTCTGTAAACAAAATATATTACAGCAATGATTATTATAATTTCTATTATGTAATCAGCATACAGATAATTTACGGATGTATATACACGGTTTACAATTCCCGAAGCAATAAGTAAACTGAGTATAATAATATTCCCCCATCTTCCAAGATTGTGATATAGTTTTAAAAATCCATCAGCTTGCAATCTCATGTTGTTATTTTTTTTTCCCGGCAACTAAAATTAACGACCCGCCGAATGGCAATGATATACCGGACTTAATAAACATTTCATCTATCTTCATAAATTTTTCAAATATTTTATTTACAGAATCACTTATTTCAAATTCATGATAATCTGTAACTTCTATCTTATCTTTATCATTAGTTGATTTTTGCATCATTCGCGATACATACATTAAAGGAAACAGTATTGTAACAAATGATCCGACATATTCTATTTCAAATCCTGCATTACTCACTTTTTTTAATAATTCTTTCTTTGAGTATCTTCTTTTATGGTATGCAATTTCATCTGCTAAGCTCCACATAAACATATACTGGGGAACGGATAGAAAAAATTTCCCTCCATCTTTTAAAGATTTGAAAACATTTTCAATCACAAGTTCATCATCATCAATATGTTCCAATACGTCGAATGCACCTACTGCATCATACTTGTCAGTGAAGGGCATCTTTGAGGCATCCAGTTGAATAAAATCCACATCATTCAGCCTTTTTCTGGCAAACTTTAATCCTTCGAGATATATTTCACCCCCTGTAAGGTTATAGTTTTTAAATTGTGATAAACCTTTTAACACAAATCCGGTACCGCATCCAATTTCGAGAATATCTTTGATTTTATCTGTTCCTAAATGTTTTTTAAAGAGATGGGTTATGATATTATTTCTGGATCTGAACCAGAAATTATTTTCTTCCACCTTATACAATATGTCAAACCCCTCAGTCTGGAAATTTTTGTTTTCAATTGCGTGCTCGGGGCTGTAACATTTTATTCCGTCAATTATTTCGTAATTCTCATTGTCCATTTTCAGAATAAAAATTATTAATGTTTTCTATAACATAATCCAAATCATCATTAGTCAGTTCATAATACATCGGGAGTCTCAGAAGATGATCCGTATAGTAATCCGAATTTTTCATGTTGCAGCTCTTATTTCTGCTCAGATAAAACGGACTCTTGTCCAGTGACAGGTAATGAAACACGGCATGAATTCCTTTTCCCTTTAAGTATTCAATCAGATTATTTCTTTCTTCAAGACTTCGGCACAACAAATAAAACATATGAGCATTGTTTGTGGCATACTCCGGGATATCCTGAAATTTTATGAAGCCTTTTTCCGAAAGTGCTTTCAGATTTTCAAAATAGTAATTCCATACATGCTTTCTCTTTTTCTGTATGTCATCCAGATTCTCAAGCTGAGCAAAAAGAAATGCTGCAAGAATATCGGACGGAAGAAAAGATGAGCCTATATCAACCCATCCGTATTTATCAACTTCACCCCTGAAAAAAGCGGAACGGTTTGTTCCTTTTTCTCTTATTATTTCCGCCCTTTCGAAAAATTTTTCATCATTCATCACCAGCATTCCGCCTTCTCCTGAAATTACATTCTTTGTTTCATGAAATGAAAACGCGGCAAGATGTCCTATTGATCCCAATGGTCTTCCTTTATAAAAAGAATCAATTGAATGTGCAGCATCTTCTATTATATATAAATTGTGTTTTACTGCTATTTTCATCAAAGCATCCATATCCACTGCAATTCCGGCATAATGCACAACTACAATGGCTGTCGTCTTCGGTGTAATAAGCTCTTCAATCTTATTAATATCAATGTTAGGAGTCGAAGCCTCGCTGTCACAAAAAATTATCTTTGCGCCTCTTAATACAAAAGCATTCACTGATGATACAAAAGTATAAGAAGGAGCAATGACTTCGTCGCCCGGCTTTGTACCAATTAATAAGGCTGCCATTTCCAGAGCATCCGTACAGGAAGTTGTGAGCAAAACTTTCTTAAACCCGTACCTGTTTTCAAAAAACTCATGACATTTTTTAGTAAATAATCCGTCTCCCGAAATTTTTCTCGTTTCTACAGATTCTAAAATATATTTCGTTTCTTTTCCGGTTATGTACGGCTTGTTAAAGCCTATATGTCGTTTTTCTAATTTCAATGCAGAGCTGCAATAGGAGTCTAATTTACAAATAAAATATGCGGAATTAAATAACGGATGCCTGTTAACATTCGAAGAAAATATCCTGTCTAATCAGAAAAAGGAATAATGAGACAGCGGATTGAATTCGGAATACAAAAACATAAATCTCACTGTATTCAGATTTGGTCATTATAAAAATTGATAGTTTGAATAACTTCTTAATGCGCTTAGTAAAACAGCATTAAGTTATGATGAATATCATGATTTTTATTCACGATTAATTAATAATTCTCAATAACTGTCCGCTAACAGTGCTAATCCTATTCCTGTCTTTCCATATTCGTTACCGTTATACAGCATATATCTCTTTCCCTTATGATCATAAATGAATGAATACTCTAACATCTGCGAATCCCAATCATTTTCTGAAACATCAAGATTTACTTCATCGTCCATTCGGTCCCAGTTTATCCCGTCTTTAGATTCCGCATATCCGATTCTGTATGTTTTTACATTTTCACCTTCCCTGAAGGAATACCACATTTTATATAATCCGTTTTCCTTTAACACAAAAGGTCTGGCAATTGCATATTCATAATTATTCTTAAAATCTATGCACACTATCCCTTCACGTTTAAAATTAATTCCGTCTTCTGATTCTGCGTACCGGATATTATAATAATGTTTAAGTCCGCTTTGATCCTCTGTCCATTTTATCAATGAGACATACCATGCTTTCCATCTTCCTTCATCTTTCATTACAAAAGGAGCAAAAGTAGAATACGGGTCTACATCATTTGAATAAAAAACTGCAGGACCTCTGGATTTTTTTTCAAAGGTTTTTCCCCCGTCTTTACTTATTGCAACTCCGTTAAAAGAAAAAAATGGCACCCTCTTTCCGAGAGTCCATCCGTTATAATACAAATATTTTTTACCTTCATGATTTACAATACAGGTCGGCATTATTCCGGCATCATCAAATGCACCTAACTGTCCGAGGAGCAGTACTGGCTCTTTGCTTAATTTTGTAATTTTAAAAGGATTGTTCAGATCTATTTCAATGAAAGCACCCTGAGATCTACCCTCAGTATCTCTTGCGGAAAAATAAATTCTTGCTTTCTGATCATCAAGCAGATCTATTACAGGCATCATCGCATGAGTCTGCATCCAACCAAATTCTCCATTTGGACAGAATATCAGCCCAAGCTTTTTCCATTTTTGCATTTAATTAACATAATTTAAAATTACCAAACCATTGATTATCAATTATCAACTATCAATTATCAACTATCAGTTATCAATTATCAACTAATTTGTATTTCATCGCTTTTTTTATCAAATAATGTAGAGCGTGCCGGGAGATATACTCCTTTTTCGACTGTGTCTTTCATTATTATCGCCCCTGCTGCTATCAGTGTCTCAGGCGCAATAGTAATTGCATCACGTATAGTTGCGTTAACCCCGATGAAACAATTCCTCTTTATCGTTACAAACCCTGATATTACTGCATGAGATGTGACAAAAACATGATCTTCAATCGTTACATCATGCCCAATATGGTTACCGCTCCATAAGACCACATCATTTCCGATTTTCACGTAGGGCTGTATTGTATTGTCTTCGAGAATGAAACAGTTATCTCCTGTCGGAAACTGTGAAAGATAAGTGCAATGCGAACTAATGTAATTCGCCATTCTGTATCCCTTATCTTTGCACTGGTTGTAAAGCTTTTCCCTGATTTTATTCATGCCGTTATATCCTACGGCAACAAATGCTTCATATCCTGACGGAGGATATTTTGATTCAATTTCTTCAAGTGCTGTAACCGGAAGCCCTTCAAACACCGGATCTGTTATATAATTTTCATTTACGGAAAAAGCTGTAACTTCATATTCCGAATCAATGGTAAAGAAATACTTGGCAAGTCTTGCATTGGAAGTATTTCCTACTATTACAAGTTTTTTTGTTTTTGTTTTCAATTTTTAAATGATTTCATAAATTTAGTTGAATGAGGTCCTTCATTAAAGATGAGATCTATTATACTCACTGCGTGAGTGAATTCACCGTACATCTGGTTATATACCGGATAACCTGAATAGTCAAAGTAATGAACTTTAATATTTTCTTTTTCAAAAAGCTTTTCGTTCATGTATGCCTTTGCTGCGGGACCGGAATAATAATCTGTAGCTCCGGCTGTCTTGCAGATATTTACAAGCCGCTCTGTTTTCTCCTCAAGAAGTTCAAACTCGCCTGACCACTTCAGCCTGGTCTTTATACCGAGAATACCGCATATTGCCTTTATGAATTTATAATTTATCTGGCTTAAAAATTCTTCTTTACCGTTTAAATAAAGCTCCTCAAAAACATTCCTGTACTCATTATAATATTTTGCCTTTGAGTAATTATGTTTTATTGTATTCCAGTGTTTTTCACCCCAGTCCGGCTCGCTTACCCTTGTTTCATTAATCTTCTGAAAATATTTTCCTTTTACCTCGACCGGAATTGTCAGCCATTTCAAACCGTCTTTTGTTTTTATCTGATTCCTGTTTCTCCAGTCTCTTCTTGTGTATTGCATATCATCATATAATACGAACTCATCTGCAATGTTAATTGAATCAAAATAACCCTTCCATGGAATATAATTAGACTGGGTGATAAGTATCTTCAAGATTTTAGATTCTTTTGTTTAAGCATTCTTTTCTCTCGAAATTCATCGATATTATCCGGAACATTACTGGCATAACCTAAAAATTTGTTAAGAAATTGATCCTCGGAATATTTTCCCATTAATGCTTTCGGAATGTCTATTTGCTGCTTAAGTATCGGGACTGAATACATATTATTAACCCCTCGCCTAATTATACCGGAACTGTTATACCCTGCCCTGTGAAAAAGCATTGAATCGAAAATTAATACTGAACCCGGAGATGCTACTATCTGTTTTTCAAATTTTTCAATATAATTAATAGAAGGAAGGTATTCAAATTTATGTGTAAATGGCAATACTACCGTTCCTCCTGTATCGCTGTTAAATGGATCTATACACCAAAAAACGCTTATGGCTAAAGGTTTTGTTATAACAAATTCCTGATAGGGTAAATCCCTGTGCCATGAGCTTTGATGGTGTCCGATTGAAGGTTTGTTTATTACTCCGTTTTGGAGATGAAGAATAAAATAATCTCCTAATAATTTTTCAATGATGTTTAAAATATTCGGATTGGTTGCCATTTTTAAAAAGAAATCATCGCTTAGAAAGGGACTTCTGACTGTGTCAAGTTCCTGTATGCTCTCAAGATAGCTCTTTCCAAAATGGAGTTCCTGTTCGGAGTTTAACCTATCGAGTTTCATTCTGTATTCAGATAATTCATTTTCTTCTATAACATTCTCCAATATTGAATATCCGTTAATAGAAATTTCTTCAATTATCGAATTCTCTTTTGATAGGGTTTCTTTTTGCTTTTTTACCCCGTAGAATTGTAAATTGCTGTTCATGCTTGTTTTAATTTAAGTTCACAGTATATTACCATTGCTCTCTTTGATTTCCGGAAAATTTTTTGAATTAAGTGAACAGGATATAAAGTTATTTCATTAACGAAGAATCCGACAAATTGAGGAAAAGTTGTTTTAAATTTTACATTTCTGTGACCTGAAAGAATAGTCTGCTCTTTCAGCGTCATCTTTTTCTTTTCAGATTCAGCCTTCACAATCAAACTGTTTGAGAGAGGTAACAAAAAATTGGAAATAGGATAAGTCAAGCCGGCAATATGAGATAGCCTGAGGTTATGTTTCGTTGCAATTTCACGGAAACAGTCATAGTCATATCTTTTATAATGACCGGAGATTTCATCTTCAATGCCCCAAAATTGCATTCCTGCGGGCACTAAAACTATCAACATTCCATTTTTATTTAAGAGACTTTTGCATTTTTCAAAATACTTTTCAACCTCCGTCGAATCCAAATGCTCTATTACCATAGATGAAAATATTATGTCAAATTTATCATCTATACTGTCAGATAAAAAATCCCTGTTAAGAATTCTGTATGTACCGTTTTTGATAAACATCTTATTTATTTCGGAATTCTTCCGGCAGGATTCCGGGCTAAGGTCATAACAAACACCTTTAAAGCCCAGATTATTAAGCAGGTTCGAATTCATTCCGATCCCGCCTCCTATTTCACAAAATCTTAAATCACCTCTATTAAAAGTCTTCTTGATTCTTTCTTTCAAGTATAGTCTTTGCAGAATTGTCCCCGGTGGTAAAACGTCCATTAAGGTTTAAAATTAAAAATTGATTCTTTTATGAATAATATATAGCGGACGTTCCTTAGTCTGCTCAAATATTTTCCCGATATAAATACCAAGAATTCCAATTGCAACAAGGATAAATCCGGTTGATACTGACACTGCTACCATTAATGATGTCCATCCCGGAAGTGCTCCGCTTTCCAGCAGGCTGTAAATCAAATATACCGAAAACATTAATGCCATTGCAAAAAAAAGAAAACCTACTGAGATTGAAATCCTGAGAAGTTTGTCCGATTGGGAAGTTATTCCGTCTATTGCCAGCCTTATTAAATTCGGAATGCTGTAGGAGCTCTTACCGCTGTATCGCCTTTCGTGTTCGATTTCCAGATATGTATACTTAAATCCTAACCATCTTAATACCATTAAATAATGCCTTCGGTAATCCCTTATATTGTTAAATGCATCAACAACCTGTCTGCTCAGCAATGAAAACCCTCCGACATCTTTTGTAGCCTGCTGATTATCAGAAAGCCAGTTGAAGATAAAGTAAAACAATTTAGCAGTTAAGTTCTTAAAAAGATTATGTTCCCTGTAGATTTTTTTCGTAAATACAATATCATATCCTTCATCCACCAGTTGAATCATTTTTGGTATATATTTCGGATTGTCCTGTAAATCACAATCCATTACAGCTACATAGTCACCGGATGCATTATTGAGTCCCGCTGTAATCGCAAAATGCTGACCAAAGTTTCTGCTGAGCTTTATCCCCTTTACCCTGGAATTTTTTCTGCAATTGTGTTCTATTTTTTGCCATGATCCGTCATCCCCTCCGTCTTCAATCAGAATTATTTCGTAATTATCCGTAATTGCCGATACTTCCTGCGATATTCGTTTAACAAGCTCATCAATAATATTCTCAGCTTTATAAACAGGACTTACTATGGAAATAGACTTGTGTGTCGGATTCATGAAGTGAAAAATTTCCTGAATTTATTTTCCTGCTGCTCCATCGTAAACTCTCTTTCGACTCTTTCTCTTGCATTCATTGCTATTTCTTTTCTGATTTCATTCGGTAGATTTATCACCTCCATTACTTTTTCTGCTAACGCTTCCGGATTCCTCCTCTTTACTGTCCACCCGGTAATTCCGCTGATAACATTTTCCCTTAAGCCGTCAGCATCACTTACTATACAGAGCAATCCTGAAGCTTGCGCTTCCAGCACCGAAACACAAAATCCTTCCTGCATACTTGATTGTATGTACATATCTGATTCTCTCATTATTTCCCTTATAACATCATGTCCCAATTTTCCTGAAAAATTTACTTTATCCTGAAGTCCGCTTTGATACACAGCAAAAACAAGACGCTCACGCTCCGGTCCGTCACCTATTATATTGTATACAAAATCAATTCCATTCTCATTAAGTATTTTCAAAGCTGATATAGAGGTCTCATAATCCTTTATCCAGTTTAATCTGCCGACCGTCAGTATTCTTAATTTTTGATTAATATTACCGATTTCATCCTTAACTTTAAATGATGAAATATCAATAGCCGGTGTAATCTTTTCATGTCTGACTCCGGATGGCAAGCCTAAACTCAATGCTTTTTCATAAAGGTAATCGGAAATTGTATGAACTTTATCAACTTTGTCCCATACTTTCTTATAACATTCACTGTCCTTTAATGGAAAAATATTTATGTCGTATCCTCTTAAGCTGACACCCATTTTAGCTCCTATGGCTTTGGCAACATTCTCTCTCTTCAAAGTCATTGTTGCAAATCCGAAATGAAGCCAATCTAATTTATATGGAAGTATGTGGGCATTAATATAAATTGATTTCATTGATTCTGAAACTGACTTACCGGATTTCCTTTCAAGTTTGTATAAGCTTAAAGTATTCGAAGAACTTTTTAAGAATGTGTAAATTAACACTCCGGTGAAGCAGAAAAACTGTTTTAAAAAATTATTTTTAAATACCGGATAGGAATTTATTGTTTCAAATTCGGATTTTTGCTTTCCCTTTTTGCTGCAGAAAACTATTATTTCGTTACCGGATTTCTGAAGTCCGTTTATCTTATGGTAAAAAAATGTTTCCGAATATTGGGGTGTTTCCGGAAGGACAAGACCAATTCTCATTAAATTGAATGTTCAGAATTGATTTTATGCAAATCAGGATTATTGATCACCATAAAATTACCTCTAACAAAGGTCTTTACGGATAATCTTTGATAACTATAAATAATTGAAAGGATCATCTGATATTATTTCTAATTAAAATTTGTTGTTAACCAGTCTGCATAGGCTTCTGCTCTTTTGTGAATTTCAAAGAATTTACTCCTCTCAATTCCATTAACGCTTAACTCCATGCAAAGATTTTCATCACTTAATAATCTCAATATTTCTTCCTCCAGCTGCAAAGTATTTCCGGGCTCTACAAGAATACCGCTCTTATTTTCTTCAATAATTTCCACCAGTCCGCCTGTCCTGGATGCAATAACCGGAACTCCGCATATGAGACTATCAAGAGCAACTAAACCAAAACCTTCAACCAGTGTCGGGAATACAGAAATGTAAGATCTGCTAAGATGATAAAACACTTCTTCCTTACTGACTTCACCCAGAAACTGACAATTATCCTTAACGTTCAAATCTGAAGCCAAATTAACAAAGAATTCCGGATTCCCCGATCCGATAAATAATACTTTGAGATCGGGATATTTCGATATGACTTTTGGTAATGCTCTGATTAAAAATTCCTGTCCTTTTTCCTTAATGTATCTGCTTATGCAAATAATGCTTAATCTGTCTTTCCCAGATACTGATTCTATTGAACGCGGGAAATGTACACCTAAATACATTTCTTTGATTTTGTCAGGGTCTACACCATATTGTTTCACTATTTCATTCTTGACAGCTTTACTGCATGTAAATACATTCGTTGAAATTTTGTAATAAATATTTTCCCTGAAATCCTGAAAAATCATTTTTATCTTCTTCACAAGACTTGCGTGGTCTCTTTTAAATAAAGAGTGACTCCAAATAATGCGATGTTTTATTCCTAAAAGTGTACTTGTAAAAACCCCCAACGGCACAGAATGAAAACTGAAATCAACTACATCAGGTTTTTCCTCATTTAAAATTCTAAAAAGTTTAATGAAGGAATTTATACTCTTCTTGAAAAACTGTGTATCAGACCATACTCTCCATTTAATATTATTATCGCTCAACCATTTTATTTCCTCTGCAGATGGATTCCTGTGAGTAAATAAAAGTAAAACATCGTTACCTTTCTTTACCGCATACATGGCAGCCAGTGCATAAAAATCTGCTATTGGAATCATTTTCGGATAAACTCCCGGAGGTCTATTGCAAATTATGCATTTCATATGTTAGCTTTCCATCTTTGTAATTAATATCTTTAAAATTAACTCCCGCACCTTCCTGTTGCTTCCTCTTTTTATTTTGACTTAAGACATAACATTGTAATCTTCAGTCTTATGCCTTTCAGTGACCGGATCTAAAACATTAAACCATTTCTGACTGATTACGCCCCAGTCAAATCCTTCAACTTTTTTTCTTGCATTTGCAGTCAGCTTTTCAGTAAATTCACTGTTTGAAATTAACTTCTTAATTGCATTTATGAATTCATCGGGATTATCCGGATTTACAAGCAAACCGTCTTTTTCATTCTCAATTAAGTAAGGCAATCCTCCTACATTCGTTGAAATAACCGGAAGTCCAATCGCCATTGCTTCAATTACACTTACCGGATGGTTGTCAAAGTTGGTTGTATTAATGAAAACATCATACTCCCTTGACAGCTCCAGCCAATCCTTCTTTGAAAGCTTTCCCGTTAATTTCAGTGATGATGACAAATTCAGTTTAGCAGCGCTGTCAACCACCTTCTGGAAACTACCGTCCTTATCAGGTCCTACCATGCATAATTCAGCTTCGGGAAACTCGTTCTTCAATCCTTTAAGGATACTTATCGCAAGCAGCGGATTGTAAATCTCATGAAATGATCTTACCCATAATAACTTTGGCTTGATTTGTTTTCTGTGTATATATTCGTAGTTTTCGATCGGAATAAAATTCGGTATATATTCTACTTTATATCCCGCATCTTCAAAATGCTTTTTCAGGTATAGCGAAGGCGATATGTTGTTGTAGGAATTATTAAATATAAACCTGCACAATTTCGAGGATTTCTTTAGTCTCTCCGGATAACCTCCTCCTCTCAGAATAGGTAAATAAGGTATATTATATCGGTAACATAATTTTGAAAGGATATACGTGTACCAAAATGCCTTAACACTGTAGGAGTCAATTAATACCAGATCAAGCATCTTCCTATTCTTAACCACTGCGCTGACCATATCATAAAGCCGCAATATTTTATTCTCTTTTTCCGAAACAGAAATTATATCGTAATGCCCGGCTAATTTGGGCGTCAATGTCTCAATAAAGGTTGGAGTATATCCGAATTTTGAAAGAATGTTACCGACATATAAAATCATACTCTGGACTTTCTGATTAAAATAAAAAAATCAATTCTGCATACAAACCGAAATGACAATGTTCAGGATATTAATGACTTTATTAACCCGGGTTTTCATTTGTTATTATGCCACAGACTGAGACTGTAAAGCATCAGTATCCGCTGATAAACCCCCGCACGGCTTATTTCACCCGCTAATCCGGTTCTGTCTTCCAGCGCTTTGAAAAGAAATTCTATATAACCGGATTTTATATAACCCGCTGCAAAATTATTTTTTTTTAATAAATCTTCCCGGATAATATTGAAGTCCTCTTTCTTCAAAGCGGTATCAAGGGGAATTGTAAACCCTTTTTTTGAAGCTCTGCTTGTTTCAGGCGGATAGATTTTACCGTGAATTGTCCTTAAAATTTTCTTGGGTGTTCTTATTGTGGATTTTTGACTGAAAGGAATTGTCAATGCGAATGTAGTCAGATCTTCATCGAGCAAAGGGACCCTGTACTCTACACTGTTCAGCATTGACATCATATCAGTCTTGCGGAGATAGTCGCTCAGCATTTGCCTCCTGAAATAATCAAACACAACATATTTCCTGAATTCTGCAGGCGCTTGCGAATCAAAAACTGATTCATAAAATTCCACACCTTTCATTGTATCAAATAAAAACGGACTCCCGTTTTCAAAAACCGTCTTCCTCGGAAACCAGGAGTGCCAATCATATAAAAGCTCATGAGATCTGTCATTCCAGAGATCAGTTATTCTTTTCAATGTTCTCGTTTGTGAAGTCCCCGTTAATTTTTGCGCAAACTTTAAAAATGCTCCCCCACCTTTATTTACTATGCCGTTTCCGTTAAATCTTTCTATGTGTGTAAGCCAGGTCATTGAAGGATAGCCATTGAACAGCTCATCGCCTCCATCTCCTCCGATCAGCACTTTCGTTAAACTTCTTGTTGCTTTTGTCAGATAGTAAACATTGATTGCAGAGGAGTCCGCATATGGCTGGTCAAAGTTCAGCAAGATCCTGTTCAGTGTTTCAATGTTTAGATCAGATTCTATGTCAACAAGCTGATGCTTGCCCTTCAGAGTGTCTGTATAAACTTTTGCAATATCTGTTTCACTGTATTCTCTGTCATCATGCTTGATTGTTAATCCCTTAATGTTACTGTTCGATGTATTTGAGTATGCATAAATCAGCGAGGAATCTATCCCTCCGCTAAGTGCTACTGCTACTTCTACATCTGCAATTAAATTTCTCCTTACGGCTGTTCTGATTTTTTCTTCGGTCCTTTTGAGATTCTCCGTGAAGCTGAATCTATTTTCTGTTTTAAAATCATATTGCGAGAAAACTCTTTTTGATGATCCTTCTGAATTGAATTCTATAATACTGCCGGGACTCAGTGCAAAGATTTCGTTATAAATAGTAAACGGTTCAAGGCAATATCCGAGATTTAAGTAACTTTTCAGTACATCCTCGTTTATTGTTAAGCTATCTCTTACACATGGAAGAAGCGCTTTGATTTCGCTTCCGAAAATATGAAAATTATCCTTTGAAAAATAGTAAAGCGGTTTAATCCCGGAAGGATCCCTTCCGATCAAAATTTTCTGCTTTGTTCTGTTATCAAAAATCGCAAATGTATAAATTCCTCTGAGTTTGCTGAAAAAACTCTCTCCTTCCGCAATATATCCTTCGACTAAAACTTCTGTATCTGAATTTGTAACAAATCTTGTATTTTTCAGGTCCTTTCTAAGTTCTTTATAATTATATATTTCACCGTTATAGATAATGTGTACATCACTAGATGCGGATTTGAAAGGCTGATCAGCGGCGGAAGAGAGATCTATAATGCTTAACCTGTTGTGACCGAGATATACATTACCGAAATTCGTTTCCTTACTCCTGTCCGGTCCCCTGTGACTTATTGCTTTTAAGCCTTTTTGAAGTAACGGGAAAATCAATCCAAGGCTTTTATCGAAATCTATAGCTCCTAAAAATCCGCACATAAACGCTTAATTTTTATAAGTAAAAATTCAGTTACATTTTATAACCAACTGCTTGTTGAGCATCAAAGTAAAATGCATATTCTTTTCTTTCAATCAGAAATAGACTCATAGAATTTTGTAAATTGAATTATCTGACGATCACTTGAAAATTCTTTTTTAATGGTTACTTTACCTTTCTCAGAAATCAGTTGCTTTGACTTCGTATCCGCATCAGCAAACTGAATCACCCTGTCTGCAATTAATTCCGGGTCTCTCATCGGGACAATGTAACCGTTAATCTTATCAAAAACGAATTCACTCATCCCGCCGCAGTCAGTTGTTATTACCGGAACTCCGACTGCCATTGCCTCTAAAACAACATTGGCAATTCCTTCTTCAACACTCGGCAGCAATAGCAAATGTGAATTCTGAAGTTTTCTTATCACCTCTTCCTGATTCAATCCCTGAATTATTTTTACTCTATCCCCAAGCCCATATTCATTGATCAGAAAAATAATCTCTCCGGGGATTATCCCCTGGGCAATTATTGTGTAGTTAAAATTTACTTTCTTATCATTTAAGATTTTCATCGCATCTATGGCGTAATGATAACCTTTTTTCCAGTGAAATCTTCCGATTGAAATTATTTCCAGCAGAGAATTGCCATCATACAATTCGGCATGTTTTTGAAGCAGCTCTTCCTTTACACTCGAATGAATTACAAAAATTTTTTTCTCTTCTGCTCCATACTTCATTGCTTCCTTTCCAATTGCTTTTGAAACCGCATGAAACCCGTCAATCAAAGGAAAATATTTATTGTATGAATCAGCTAAATTTTTATCCAGAAGCGGTGAATAATTAATATGAGCCCCCCGCAGGCTTAAAGCAATTTTACAATCCAACAGTTCAAATAATTCAGGATTCAACTGAACTGTTTTTGCCCATTGAATATGAAAAATGTCGGGCTGATTATTTAATATGGGAAGTAATACACCGGCAACCTGAAAATTAGATTTCAGATTCTTTCTTTCTTTCGTCAATGCCTTCCAAAACCTGTAAAACAATTTTGGATTTTTAAAAATTAATTCAATTGATTCCTTTACCACAAATACAAACAGTTTCAATCGCGATACAGGTGTGAAGTAAATCTTTACATTGTTGCCGTATTTCTTGTCAGCGGTTTTTTTACCAAACAGTAAAATCTCGAATCCCGAACGGCTCAGCCCATCTATGAGATTCTCTATAAAAGTTGTAGACGGAATGTTTCCCGAGTAAACTGCAATTTTCAATTTACAAATCCTTGAACTTTCTGCTGAATAGGGACAGTGTCAGCAGCATGCTTACAGGATGAGAATAATAAACTGCATCCGTATCCTTAAATTTATTATAAAAATATTTTATGACTTCAGACGGTATAAATTCCGAAAATTTCTTATTACCGAATAAATGCTTTCTTAATTCATTTTCATTGTTTTTACCCATAAACTGTATCTCCCAGTTTCGTGTAATAAATTTCTCATTCAAAATCCGTTCATCAAATATTCTTTTGAGTTTTCTTAAAATCCTTGAGGGGAGCATTTTTCTATTTTTATGATTTTTGTAGTTGTACAAATTAAGAGGATCATAGTCCTGCCATGCAATTGCCGCGAGAGCGGGATTCTTCATTTTAATGTATTCAATCTGAATCTGCCTGCCCGACAGATGCTCTTCGGGAACAGTACAGATAAATTTACAAATTTCATCATCATAATAAGGAAGAAAAATCTCACGATTACAACTGAAAACATTCAGATTCGCGCTTGTCCATCTCGGAGCCCAGTACAATGATTTGAAAGCACGAATCCGTGAATTTGTATTCTCTATCTTTATATTCATGAGAAGTTCAGCTATCCGGTCATAAAAATATTCATTAAAACTGCCGCCTATCCCCCATGCTTTCCACAAAGACTCTGCAAGCTCGGCTCCGCCCTTTTTCAGAACTTTCTTCTTCATTATATTTATCTGCTCTTCGTCTGTAAGATTTTCGCCGACCCCCATATCGTCAAACAAGACATCACCCCAGTGTCCGAGATAAAATAAGTCACCAAGTTCTTTGATTTCATTAATGACAGCCATCTGTCTTGGATTGGTAAAATCAGCATAACATTTATTTATTTTGGCAAGTTCGTCTATCACACCCCAGAGATAACCTATTGGAATGGAATATTCGGTGAACGGAATGGATTTAATACGGGCTATTTCCTTACCGTATTTTGTTTCATCAAAGCTTCCGGAAAATTTGTATGAATAACATTTTACATTCAATCCGTCTCTCAAAAGCGCCGCCTGTGTTCTGCTGTCAAGTCCGCCTGAAAGAGGCAGAATAATTTCTCTGTCTTTAATTTTATCATAAGTTATCTTTTCAAATATGTGCGCAAACTCTTCAGTTGCATGTTTCAGGCTAATTTCTTTCGGAGAATAATACCAGTCCCAGTATTTCTTTGAGCTCTTAATGAAATTATTTTCATCAAATTCATATTCCGTAGCCGGTTGTAACGCTTCGAGGTTATTGTAATATGTATCTTTTTCAAGAAAAAAACCTGTAGCAGTAAAAGCGCATATTGCTTTTAAATTTAAAGATGCATCTGAATCCTTTCTGCAAAATGTTTGCTTCCATGGAATGATCGGGGTTTTCAATTTCCATTAATCATTTTCTTTTAAACAAATCAAATCTAAGTTTGGAAGAAATTCTCGTAGCAACATCAAAGGGGAGGATCAGATCCAGTAAATAATCTTTTGAAAATTTTTTTTCAAGTTCCGGAAAGTCTCTCAAACCTTTTCTTAAATATTTTCTGCTCTTAATATATCCGTACCTTGAAGCAATCCGCTTCAGACAATTATAATATGAAAAATTAAAAATCTCAAAAGTATTTTCATGCCCGGGCTTGTTTTTTAAAAATTCTATTATCCATCGGTAAAAAATCAGATTCCAATCATCCATCTCTCTGCTTTGACTTGCACGCCTGAGAGTTGAATCAGCGTGTTTGCGGTATTTAACAAGGACTTTGTCATCATAACAAATATTAAACTTCTCTGCCAGTTTTACCCATAAAGCGATATCTTCTGAGCCCTTTATTGATTCTTCAAAACCCTTAACTTCATCAAAATATTTCCTTCTTAGAAGAGATGCACCCGGCAGCGGAGTGCCCCGGAAATAATTCAGGAAAATATCCACGAATACAGGTGGATTGTAAACTCCGCTTTTTATCCCTTCTCCGTTCATCCCGACAGGCTGTATGAAAGTCCTGTTTTGATACCAGTATAAAGAAGGTCCCCATATCATTGCGCAGTTTTTCATTTCATCAAATATTTTCATTTGATAAGAAAGTTTATCACTGTACCATATATCATCCTGATCAATAAAAGCAATTATTTCGCCTTTTGATTTTTCAACCGCCCGGTTTCTGGTATAAGCTGTCCCGAAATTACGGTTATTTTCGTGTTCATAATAAAATATTTTACCGTTATGAATATCAGAATATTCTTTTGCAATCTCCTGAGTTCCGTCAGTGCTGCCGTCATCAAATAGAATCATTTCCCAATCTGAATAATCCTGATTCAAAACACTTTCAACAGACTCACCGAGCATCTTTGATCCGTTATATAAAGGAGTTATTATGGAAATCTTAGGCATAACTTACTTTTTCAATAGTTCGTTTCAATTATAATGATATCGAGAATAATATTGTCATGTTCTGAATGTTCTTGTTTTCTTTTATCAAACTTTGTTAATTCTTCTTTGCTATTGAATAAATAGTAGTCTCGGGAAACAGGCGTGAGACTTTAAATATCCCTGTTCCGAAAAATTTTCTGTGCAATCTTCTCAATAAATACCCTATGTTGCTTTCATCTTTATGTTTGCCTGCAAGAAGCTGAGGCAGTGGGTATGCTAATGGAAACAACCTCTCCTCTTTCTCTCTTGTCAGGGATATCATGGCCTTGGAATCATCAAATGTTAATTGTGAAAAAAGCTCCTTTGTGCCGTCATAAGTAAACCTCCATAAATCAATTGGCATCTTGCTGATTTTTCTTACATAGCATTCCGAAAGTATTGCTGTACCGCCTTGCTTCAATACTGCGGTCAGCGACTGAGCTGCTTTGAACGGATTTTTTACATTAGTCAGAATTTCCATGCAAATGACAGTATTATAATAATTTAAATGACTTTTTACAAAATCTGATTCCGTATCCGTAACATCCACAGTAAAATCAACTCCATCGCCTTCAGATATGTCAATCCCTGTGATGTCGTTAAAACCGAATTTTATAAGATTTGATCTTATATCTTCAGAATCATATTCATACAGCTTTGATCCTGCTATGAGTATTGGTTCTTTTATATAAGCCTTGTTTAATTTCAAAAAACCTATTTGGTTTCCTGTTGCCATAATATTTCGTTTAATTTTTGAGAATGTATAAATTTTACTTCAGGCCATTTCTTATGAATTTTGTCTAACAATAATCCTAATTCCTTAATGGTCATCTTTCTGTATTCAGGTGCAAACCTTCCGGCAAAATTGACCCTGTGAAAATCAATGACTGCAGGCAATCTGTCCTTAAAAGTATTTTCAATCGAATCGATACATTGTTCATGAAGAAAATTATAATCACTGTGCGGATCCAGGCGGCAGTTCCTTACTGACCAGTAAATACCTTTTCTTTTCTGCAGATACGGAAACCCTAACCTTTTATTCATTGATGTCAGAAGCCGGTTCGATGACTGTACCAATGATATATTGTTTTCCCGCAGGATATCTATACATTCATGATCAAGAATGAAAGTTGGAGGGATAATAGACCTGGGGCGAAATCCAAAAAAACTGTTAAATACCTCTGACGCGTCTTTTATCTTGAATGACTCTGAATTTTTTTTACTTAGCTCTCCGTGTAAAAATTTAAGATTGCCTTTTACAGTTGCCGTACCAGTAAAAAAATTCCGGCTGAATGCTTCTTTGCCCTCTGCTGAATTAAAATATATCCGCAATGCCGATAAATTAAAATGACTGTATCCGTGAAGCTGAGGGAAAATATATTTTTTTTCGATCCCTGTTCTGTATAACTTTAATAATTGCTTTTCATCTGTATTAAATCCCTTGCTAATGGGTATAAAACTCAACTTTTCTTTATCGGAATAATCAACATTGTGAGTTATAAAGTTTGCAGTAATTACAGGAGGATATTCAAATTTATTTTTATATTTCTCAAGCACTCCGAATAATTCGTCTAAATCTTCAGGAGTTTCAAGTGAATCATAAGTCCATCTGCTTAATTTATTCCTGCCGTACTTTTTCTCCAAGCTTTCAATAGAATCAAATGACAATGCTCTCTCAAGACCCCAATCATCGCTTTCTATAATAATGTACTTCTCATTAAATTTTTTCCTCAGATAATAAGGAAGATAAAAAAAGAAATTTAATGGATTCTTCAAATAAATAAGATTAGTTTAATTTTTATAAACCTTTAAGTAGAATTCTTCAAGCAAGGCAACTTCTTTTTCCAGGGAATAATATTTCCTTATAAATTCTTTCTGTTTCAATACTCTCTGATTTATTTCCTGATCACTCATATTAACTGCTTTCAATATCTTATTTGCAATAGAACCCGGATTTTCGGATTCAAATAGCTGATCTTCAAATTCCCTGAACTGGTCCCGTATCCCCGGTACATCACTCCCGAAGCTTAAAATTCCGCTGGCCATCGCTTCCAAAACAGAAATTGGTCCACCTTCACCTCCCTTTTTCGAAGATAAAATAAAAATATCTGCTATGCTGAAAAATGGCTTAATATTATTTTGCTTTCCGGTAAATATTACCTTGTCTTCTATATTCAGCTCCCTGACATTTTTTTTCAACTCTTCAGCATATTCCGTCTTATCCTCTCCGGCTATAATGAGTTTTGCATTTTCAAAATCTTCCAATATAAGGTTGAACCCCTTTATTAAATAATCTATCCCCTTTATCGGGATGACATTTGCAATAGTCAGAATTACCGGATATGAGCTACCTAAATTATACTTTTTTTCTAATTCCTCATCCTTTTTTAAATCTGAGAACTCTTTAAGATCTATTCCCATCGGTATTAAAGAATATTTATCCGTATTTTGAAAAAATGAGTTTAGCATTTCATGGTTCTGGGGAATTATGGCATCTGCCAGCTTCGTCCTGATCTTCCATGCATTACTTCCCCAGCTCATGTTTTTCTTTGTGTAAACCCATTTTATCCCGGATAGTTTTGCTGCCAATGCTTCGGAGTAATCATCAGAATAATTGTACGAGTGTATAATATCAGGACTTATTTTTTTGAAAAACCCGGTTAATTTTAAAACGTTTTCTATTCCTTTTACTCTTGGCTTCATTGGCGTAGAAAATTCTGAGATATAGATTGGTATATTTAATTTTTTGGCTGAACTGAATAGATCACCTTTTTCGTGCCTGCAGCAAATATTTGGTTCGAAAATATTTTTGTCAAGCCTGGATATGATATTTATCAGTGCTTTTCCGCTTCCTGCTGAATTAAAATTGGGGATTGTATATAATATTTTAATTCTTTTTCTTTTAACCGGTTCTTTATTTTTCAATAAGGTCATTGATTCATAAAGATTCTTGTAAGCCTTGTCAACAATCTCATCAGACCAGTTTTTTTCAACCTTTATGCGGGCTTCCCTGCAAATATTCTGCATTTTATCTTTGTCACACAAAGCTGTTTCAATAACTCTGCTCAGATCCACGGAATCACCTGTTTTGAATAAATAGCCATCCTTACCGTTTATTATTTGTGCTTTTGCTATCTCAGGTATATCAGACCCAATTACGATCATTCCACTCGACATCGCTTCTATAATGGAAATGGGAAACCCTTCTTTATTTGATGGAAGTACGAAAATATCAGAACACTGCATATATTCGTTCACATTTTTCACATTGTCTTCGATTAACTTAACTTTTCCAAATAGTCTTTCTTTATTTATTTTTTCCTTCAGATTATTAACATATTTTTTGTCATACTTATATGTTGGTCCTACAATCAACAACCTTAAGCCAGAATATTTTTTTTCAAGCAATGTAAATGCCTCCAGCAGCAAATGTACTCTCTTCCTTAGATTTATTCCTCCGACAAATAAAATGAACGTTCCTTCTTTCCACAATCCAAGTCTGCTTCTGATTTCATTTTTAATCTCAGAATTTACCGGAGTAAATTTTTTTATGTCAACTGAATAAGGAATCTCCGCAACTTTTTTCATCGGCACACTGGACCTTTCGAAAATTTCTGTTATTACGCAGGACTTACTGATATACCTGTCAGCCATTCTGTAAAATAAATATCTTGTAAACTTCGGCTTCAGATAATCTTTCCAATTCCGGATTCTTCCGAGAGATACCGGATCATCATCCCCTACCAAAGAAGTTTCAGTAATTACTTTCTTGCCAAGCATTTTTGCGATCAGAATCGACACTCTGTTAAAAGCAAATCCGGAATTGAAATTGTGAACGAAATCATATTTTTTCCTTAAAGTCCACATAGGTTTAATCAGTTGACGGAAACAATTCCACATATGATAATACTCCTGAAGAAAAATAAATATTCCTTTTGCATCTTTGGGATTCTCAGCTAATGATACAGGGTAAACAAAATCAACCATATCCGGGTATTGTTTATAAACATCTGTCCTGTCCCATCCAATCACTATAGCTTCGGCATAGCGGCTTTTGTTTAATCTGTCAGCATATTTGATTGCAGCAAATTCCGCACCGCCGTATCCCGGCGGTAATATTGCTACGACTATGCATACTTTTATTTTATCTTCACCTTTTTTCAATCACAAATGTTTTTAATATCTGATTTACGTGGTTTGACATATCATGAATTAACAACTTAACAATTGGTTTAGATTTTCAAATTTAGCAACTCATTACAAAAAAAATTAATAGGATCACCGGGAATCACCGTCCTGCAGTGTTCTTTTGCTTTCCTTCCGATAAACTCCCAATCTGATCTTCTGCTCCAGGCTTTTTCCATTGCTTCATCCACAAATTCCGCTTTAGGTGCCTTTGCCAGAAAACCGTTTTCGTTATCAATTATCAGCTCGGGGTTGCCGCTGACATTTGTTACAATTCCAAATCTGCCGCAAAGCATTGCTTCTACTAATGCAAGAGGAAGCCCTTCGTATCTTGATGTTAAAATCAATGCATGACTTCTTTTCCATATTTCCTCAGGCTCCACATGCCCTGCTAAGTATACTTTGTCGAGATTAAAATAATTCTTAAGTTTTTGAATAGAGTATGTATGCTCACCTTTTCCGTATAATTCTACAATTAAATTTCTTTCTCTCCATTTTTTTTCATTCAGCACTTCAAACATGATATCCTGCCCCTTCGCATATATTTCATGCCTGGCTACATTTGCCAGTATAAAATTTTCCCGTGTATCCGGGAAAATTAATTCATTGTCGTATCTTACATTGAATGGATTAAATATAACCCTGGTATTTGGAATGACCTGACCTAATTGAATCTGTGTCAGATGAATATTTGCCTGACATACAAAATAATTCATTGCTGACTGTGACAATGCGGCTGACATTCTCCTATTCAATTCATCCGAAGGCCATTTTGCTTCATTTGCAGCCTGAGTGATTGTAACAAAATTAAAATTGTTCTTAATACAAAACTCCATCAAATCTATCCCTCCTGTATTTCCCCCCTGATTTATAACCGTAAGCTCAGGCTTAAAATCAAACAGAAACTTGTAACCGTCATCCCTTAAATCAAATTGAAGCGATGACGGCAGAAAACGGTTTGCCAGCTTTTTGTAATTTGATGTATCTGTGTAATATTTTACTACTATCCCCTTTGATCTGATTTTTCCGATTTCTCCGGGAATGTTTTTCCATCTCGGGACACCCGTTACAATTGATTTTCCTGATTCAAACAATTTTAATGCTGTATAATACCATAAGTATTCACTGCCTCCCCAGGATGATTTGTTTGTTGAGACAAAAGCTATTTTGTTCAATTTAGCTTAAATTGATTTGATAACAATTCAAATTTAATGATATTTTCTGCTGGAAAATTCATGGGGATTATATATAATGTCAGAAATCATGTCAGAAACGTCTTTAAGGTTTTAATTACATGTTCAATTTCTTCGCTGGACATAGGCACAAACAGCGGGATGATTATACTATTGTCACTTAATTCTTCCGATACGGGTAAGCTGACGCCTCGGTATATAATCTTATAAGCTGTCTCTCTGTGAGCCGTCGTAATACCCCTTCGTGATGCAATTCCGTTATCAAGTAATTTTTGCATCAGTTCATCCCTGCTAATGGGTGAATTCTTTTTTAGATAAATGCTGAATGACTGGTAATTTGAAAAGTATCCATCTTCTTCGAGTGGGAGATTAATACAGTCAATGTTTTTTAATTCATTTATGTACCGCAAAGCAATCTTTCTTCTTTCATCAATCAGCCAGTCCAGTCTTTTGAGCTGGCTGATTCCAACAGCTGCCTGAATGTCAGTCATCCTGTAATTGTAACCCAATTCTAAATGATCTTCAAATATTATTTTATCAGACTGATGTCTCTCAATGTTGTTCACTGACATTGCATGTTGTCTCAGAAGCTTTAATCTAATGTAATGCTCTTTATTTGAAGTGGTTATCACTCCTCCTTCGCCCGTCGTAATTACTTTTCTCGGATGAAAAGAGAAACACACCAGCTCTGAATGCGAACCGATCTTTTTACCTTTATACATTGAGCCGGCTGCGCAGGCTGCATCTTCAATTAGTATCAAATCGTTTTTATTGCAGAGAGATGCAAATGAATCTATGTCAGCCGGCATTCCAATCTGGTGCACAATCAGCATTGCTTTGGTCTTGTCAGTAATTAATCTTTCTGCATGAGCAGGATCAATATTATATGTGTTTTTCTTTACCTCCGCAAACACTGGAACTGCATTGACATATTTTATTGAATTTGAAGAAGCAATATAACTAAGTGACGGACAAATTACTTCATCTCCATTGCCTATACCGGAGACTATCATTGCCAGATGTAATCCGGTAGTACAGTTTGATACTGCGACAGCATATTTTGCTCCTGTATATTCACAGAATTTTTTTTCGAATTCTTCTACCTTTGGTCCCTGCGACACCCATCCGGTTAAGATTGTTTCATAAGCACTCCGGGCTTCCTCCTCGGCTAAATATGGTTTTGCAATCGGGATCATATACTTTTAAATTTCTAAACTGATATCAACTATCATTTTAAACTGTTAATATTCATTAACCATCGTAGCTCATTTATTGCAATTGATAATTCCTAAACTGGCATAGCCAGAACCAAAAATGAAAATGATTTTTAGTTCATA
>CAYNTN010000009.1:7105-59846 GCA_964399995.1 uncultured Ignavibacteriaceae bacterium | reverse complement strand
CGATTTTTTTATACAGCACAAAATAAGATATGAACTAAAAATCATTTTCATTTTTTGGTTCTGGCTATGCCAGTTTAGGAGTTACGAGTTACATGTTACTTGTTATAAGTTATGAATGTCTCATGTCTCATAACTCATAACTCAGTTTGAGCGGGAGACGGGGTTCGAACCCGCGACGTCCACCTTGGGAAGGTGGCATTCTACCACTGAATTACTCCCGCTTTACAATGCTTGATTATATTGAATTTAGTATAAGATTAATCTATAAATATCATATATTAAATCAATTGAACACTAAATTGACAACTGTTCATTAAGCATTTTCACAATTGATTTTCTCTTATCTCTTTCGTGTTTTAAATCATATTCAGCCTTAAAACAGCGGTCCTTCCAGTAGTTAATTTCCTTATCTCGGTCATATTTGATTTCTTCCAAAGATAAAACCGATTCCGGATTGAGTCCCAGATCTGCGCATATACGAACAAGCAGAGAACTTCTTTGAAAAGGATTTTTCCTTTTATAAAATAAGTTATCGATGGTTCCACCATTGACATGAATTCGCTTCGCAAGCTGATATAGATTATCAGTTGGGTCCTTTTTCTTCATCCGGTCCAGAATATATTTTGCCTCAAGGCTGCTTGGTTTTCTTTTTGTCGGGGGATTACCTGCCATCGATACTAATTAAATTCCATTCAAATATTTTTGTGAATTCTAACTCAATGATTTTGTTTTCACAGTGCAGCTTAAATCTCAGCGATACGGGAGTTTCTTTCATTGATTGCTTTGACGGAGTATAAACTTCATCATCAATTGCAACACGGATAACACTGATCTTCTTATCCGCGAAGTGAACCATTACTTCCATATTGTTTTTTTAAAATTGAAATTAAGTTTCGTTTTAAAGTCCATCACCGGCACACACCGAAACAACTCCATATTCAGCAGTTGTATGTGCATCCTCTCCACCAAATAAATTACCTTTAACGGTAATTTTTAAACTTCCATTCATAGTTTCCTTTTGAAAAACAGCACAACTATTTTCATCCATATCAATGTCTCGGTTTCCACTTCCTTCTACGGTAGTATTATTGATTGCACCAGACCATGAAGTATCAGATTCGATTTGCAAATATTTTTGACATCCAACGGTCGCTATGAAAAAAGATATGATGAAAAAATAAAATATTACTTTCTTCATGGAATGATACCTTCCTTTCTTTCTTTAATTTTTGTTAAGTGAACCTTTTAATAAATTTTCTTCAAGAACTTTTATTGCTTTTTTAAAAGACTCTTCTTCGATTTTTTTCATGTTATTTTCAAGTTCCGTAATTCTATCGTTTAAATCTTTAATAGACTTTGAACTCTCAATGATATATTTGTTCTCACTAACTCCCATTACATAAAGCGGGTTGTATCTGAATTTTTGATATAAAGTTATATAAAATATTGATTTAGGCTCTATACCCTTCTCGTATCCGCTTATATTCTGCTTACTCATTCCAAATAGCTCAGCAAAACCCTGCTGATTGTCAGCGAATCCTTCACATATGCGGATAGACTTAATCCGTTCACTTCTTATTTTAGATAAAGAGCTCATTGGGAAAGGTAACTATATTTTCAAAGGCGGTTAATGTAGTATTTATTTCTGTGTAGTCAAAGAAATTTTACTTGACAGTCCAATTTCTTTTACTTAGTTTTACATAGTTCAACAAACTTAAACAAAGTATGATAATGTCAAATAACGTTAAAGGTAAAAAATCAAGTATGAGTGTAAACACACAGAACACTGTAAGTAAGAACACTTATGTCCCGAAAAGAGACATTTCAACATTAATCCATTCCAAAGAAACCCGCCAGAAAATGGATGAAGTTGTAAAAGTTCTTGGATTGTCAAATGAAGCGGAGGTATTAAGAATGGGATTAACCGAAGTTCACAATAAATATGTAAACAGGTAGATGAAAGAGATTCTTTTAAATACGATTCATAAGACTTCACCAAATTATAAAAAGTTTTCTGCTTTAGTTGATGACGAGGATTTTGATAGAATTAGCGCACACAATTGGTCTGTTAAGGCTGACCGAGGTGATACTCTTTATGCTCATACAAAAATAAGGGGAAAGATGATAACCTTGCATCGCTTTGTTGTTGAGGCAACCATGGAAGATAATTATGTCGACCACAAGGATGGGAACGGTCTCAATTGTCAGAAAGGAAACCTAAGGAAATGTACTAATTCCGAAAATTTGATGAATAGAAAAGTGAGTGAAAAGATTCGAGCAAGAAAAGATGCTTCTATATTTAAGGGTGTTCATCGCAATAATAAAAAATGGAGAGCAACATTAAGAATTAGTTACAAATCCATTCACATAGGATATTTTAAATGCGAGATCGAAGCTGCAAAAGCTTACAATGAAGCAGCTAAAAAATATTTTGGTGAGTTTGCAAGATTAAATGTTATTCCATAATGTACCATGATTTTTTCTCCGGAAGAGGAGTCCGAAAAGATAATGAGGAAATGCTCCTGTGCAAAGAGATTGAAGGAACTAAAAAAGGAATCGAAATAAATGATAAGATTTACTTAAGCTACAAAGGAAGGAAGACGTTGTACCTTGTAGTTAAAATCGAATATTTAAAAACTAAATTTAAAGCTTTAATTCTTTTCTTAAAATTTATTACATAAAATGGAAACTTATTACAAACAATATTACAGAGGTAATCTATTATACTTTTATAACTATACTGATTCTAACGGCACTGTATTTTTTGCAATGGGAAAATCTCTTGCAAAGTGCAGAAGGAATAAAAAGTTTTTGTTAAACTTAAATAGAAAGGAAACCAAATCATGACTGGAGAAACAGTTCCAAGATTCAACACTGAGCGAGTATTGCAGTTTATTCCAAAAGAAATTATCGACAGACTTGTTGAACTTAAAGAAAAAATTAAGAATGAAGAACCGGAAACTGATTATGAGAGATGTGAGCATTGTGGTTCAACCTGGGCAACAAGGTCAATGTTGAGAAAGGGGCATGTTCCACATGCCGAATACTTCTGCCAAAAATGTGTCTCGGAATCAGTCCCGCCGAAACAGGATGATAAGACTGACTACTATTTTGATGACCATACAAACTCGATTGGTTGGTCACAAGAATATTTAGACCAAAGAGAATCAAATTTTTCAGACTAAACAAACAGAGCTTTCAGCGACACACTGAAAGCTCCATTTTAAAAACATAATAAATAAATATCATGTCAACTAAAGCAAAAGTAAAAAAAGAAAATCAAACAAGCAACGGAAAATCAACGTTGCCGGCTGTTGTGACGTTTGTCACTCTTACAGATGCGAATAGAAAACTATTCGCTGATAAAGTCTCCGCACTTCAAAAGGAAGTTGGTAATTTCAAAATAACCAATCCCGAAACACGCAGTAAAGCCTCCGAATTTTTAAGCAGAGTTAAGAACGGATTCAATTGGCTTGAATCCAAACGAAAAGAATTAGTAACTCCGTTTAATGCCGAAGTCAGCAAGATCAATTCTGATTTTAAAACCATCACCGAACCGCTCAGCAAATTAGAATCAATTATTAAAAATGAGCTTTCCAGAGATTTCAAGGAACAGGAAGCAAAGAGAATTGAAGCTGAACGAAAAGCACGTGAAGAAGAAGCTAAGAAGCTTGCTAAATTAGAGAAGGATTTGAACAGTAAGAATGAATTAATAAAGGCGGCAGCTGAGAGTAGAGCAGATGCCATAATGACACAGACGGAAGTAGCGATTGAGCAATCAGCTCCGGTTTCAAAAATATTTACAAGCTCCGGTACTACTACTTTCCGCAAGGTTTGGAAGTGGGAAGTTGAAGACATTGACAAAGTTCCGAAGGCTTATTTTACATTAAACGAAAAGAGTATTAATGCAAGTGTAAAACACGGATTGCGAGAAATTCCAGGAATAAGAATTTATGAAGATGTTCAGCCAGCCGGAAGGGGGGTAAATTAATAATGGGAAAGACTGATATAAACACAAATTGCACGAAGTGTAACAGAAAACTGAGAATGCCGGAATCAATTAAATTAGGTATTTGCAGAAGCTGTAAGAGGAAAGAAAATGTTTCGGATTCGAAGACTGAGAAGTCTAAAAAGAAAGAACAACCAAAGCAGAAGATTGTTCCTGTAAATGAACCGATGATAATTCCTGTAATTACAATAGAAGATAAGCCAATTGAAAAGAAGATCAATGACTACCTGACTGCGAATGTAGGAACAGGTAAATATTATTCTTCAATTGATGTACTTCTAAAAAAGCTAAACAAGACTAAGGGGAAAACCTTTGCAACAATCCCGGTAAAAGTCTTTGTCGATGCTTTGAAGGGAGTGATGAAAAATGTCAATTAAACTTAAATCTAAAATCTTAATACGGGCTTCTGCAAGGAAGCCCGTCAAGAAACCGGTTAAAGCTAAAATTATCAAGCAAAAGAAAACCATAAGTGGCATTGATTTAAAGAAGATCAGAACCGAAAAGGTAGAATGGTTCGATGACAGGTTTTACAAAATGTACTTGCCGGTTAATGTCGACCCTTCATTCATTGAGAATATTCCGTCAAGCTTTATTGATACTTCCGGAGCATTAGGAACAGGGGAGATCGAAGTATATCTTCCTTCAGTATCAACTATTAAAAGTAATTCGGAACCGAGACCATATCTCGAGAGGTGGCGCGGTGATGTCGGTAATGAAAGAGCTGATAGAATTTCTGAAGTAGCATTAGATAAGGGAAGTTCAATTCACAACGCAATTGATTTGCTAGTGAATGGAGCCGATGTAATTTATCAGAATCTTAAGACAAAGAATATATCAGATAAGGAAATAAAGCAATATCAGAAGAAACGAAGAAGACCTATACTTGTGATTCATAAGCAAGAAGAAATGGTTCAAGTGGCTCGCTTCCAAAGATTGATTAATGTTTTAAATCCAAAAATACTTGAAGCTGAACAATCTGTATTTAATTTACAGGAATGCTATGCCGGAACACTCGACCAGGTATGGGACCTACCGGGCGGAACTTACGAAATCAATTCGTCGAGAAAGAAGACCAAATTTGCTCAGGGGATTTATATCGTAGACTTTAAGACAGGGAAGGGTTACGATGAGCAGTCAACATACATTCAGCTGAGTGCTTATTTGCAAGCACATCACATGAAAGAAAAGATTGTAGGTGCAATCGGAATTCATCTGAACAACAATAATAAATCCGGTCTGGACGGTGTGAAATTATATCATAAGACGAAGGAAGAACTTGAGACTTACTTTGAACAGTTCAAGACTTATAAAAAAATCTTCTTCTTCCGAAATCCTGTCTTTCCTAAGAAGTTCGAAATTCCACTGATCATCACCATGGATAAGAGGAAGGGGGTAAAGAAATGAACTTGGAAACTCTAAAAAATGATATTCCTTTGCAAACTGCTCGCAATGCTTATGCTTTCACAAGCTTTAACCCGGATAAAAGAGGGGAGAATGAAGTCAGGGACTATGTAATAACTCTGACAGAGATTTATAACGAACTCAAGCAACAGGTTAAAGATGATGAGATGCAAAGAATTCTCGATGAGCAGTTTGAATATTTTAGAATACGTTTCAGAACTCTTACATTAAATTACTTACATACTCATTCAAGACTGGCTTCCTGGGCAGTCGTTGGTCCGAGCAAGTTCCCTTCAGCTCGAATGCAGAAAATCAACGCAAGCTGTGACAGAAGAATGTCGGAGTTAATGGAATTCAAAAGTAGGGGAATCAAGGCAATCCGAAAGAAAATGGGTATTGATAAAAGTAATGTTATACGTTCCGGTGAATCTGATACGATAATCAAATTGAAACAAAAGATTTCTGGTTTAGAAGCAAATCAGGAAAAGATGAAAGCAGTGAATAAGATAATCCGCACAGGAGCAAAGAAGGGATTATCAGAACCGGAATTAGTAGAACAGTTAAAGGAATTTGTTTATGAGCCGGTAGCCAGAGCAATGTTAAGACCGGATTGTCTAGACAGAATTGGTTATAGACAGTTTGAACTTTCAAACAACCTTGCTGAAATCAGAAGATTGAAAGAACGTTTAACTGCTGAAGAAAAGCGTGAATCTAAATCATCTGATGGAAACAAGGAATATAAATTTTTATGTGCTACAATAATTGAGAATTACGAAATGAACCGACTGCAGATCTCCCATGATAGCATTCCAGATGTCCAGGTTAGAAAGAAGTTAAAAGAAAATGGATTCCACTGGAGCCCGCACAATGTATGCTGGCAAAGACAATTAACTGATAACGCAATTTTAACATTAAAAGAATTAATAGGAGATTATACGAAGGAAAGGAGTGAAAACAATGTCGAATAAATCATTTGAATTCATTGAGAAAGCTTCACCCAAAGAAATCCGAGATCATCTTGACAGATTGCATAAACTTTCACAATGCAGTAATATAAGGTTTTGGGAAAGTCTTTCTTTTGTTGATATGTTCTTAGTGTCAAAAGGATTATCAGAGTCCAGATCCATAAATATAGGAACCGAAGAAATCAATAACAGCTATTACAGAAAGGAGAAAGAAAAATGAGAGTATCAAGACGAACACGAATAATTGTAGACCAAAGAGGAAAAATTAAAACCGGTTATAAAGGAGCTGACGGTTTTCCTAAGAAAGCAGGTCATTTCATATTAAAGCATCCGGTTACAGAGGAGATCTTATTCCCGGAATTAATTGAAGCTTACGGTGAGAAGCCGGACAGAATGGTGATATGCTTCGGATCAGATTTGTTGGAAGATGTATTCAATGATGATTACAATCTATGGAATAAGGCAAACACAAAGACAAGAACCTGTAACGGTGAACTTTGCACACATGTTCTTAATGAAACCATCCAGGGCTGCAAATATGCCGCAGGAACTCAAACCGAATGCGTATGTCAGCATCATAATTTATTTGAGACAGACGATAAGGAACTAAAGAAGCTTGCTTGTAAATGCGATATGTATCTGAAAGCATATATCTTTAGTCCGAAGACAAAGAAGATTATCAATCCACTTCCGTATTTGTTCAGCTGTCATTCCACGAATTCAGCGGATAATATTTATTCAATGCTCAGCCGGGTTAAGAATTTGCAGGGGATTCCGTTTGAATTATTCCTAAAAAAGGTCACAAAGAATAATTTATCATTTTATATCTGGAACATTATTCCCGTGATTATTCCTGAGAATCTGCTTGAATATACTATGGACAGACTACCCGAAGCTTCAATTCCCTCCAGTACAGCTGTTCAGCATGAAGATGAGATTGTCGATGAAGATGAACCGGAAGAAAATGTTGATAAGGAAACTGGAGAGGTGATTGAATCAGGAACATTATTCAATGGCAATTATGAACATCTGCAAGGGCATGTAAAAAGGATTGAAAGGTGTACTTTTGCTAAAGATGTAGATGAGGCATTTGCTGTAATGTTGAAGATAAACGGATTAAAAAAAGAGGATAAAGAATATCTTTTAAAAGCGGTGGCTAAGCAGAAAGAATTTATTAGGGCTGTCTCAGAAAGGGAACGAACTTAAAACTAAAATCCCTTCTCCAAAATGTTTTAATTATTTTTTCACACAATTATAAATTAAATGGGGAAGGGAGAATTTATAATCATCTATCTGTCATTAACAGGTAATGCAAAAGAGAAACTTTCCTAATTATTATTAACTTAAATTGACTTAAAATTAACATGGGAATTGAATTACTAAATGAACTCGAAGTAATGAAGTATCAGGAGGAGCTTGTATTCTCTGAGATGAAAAACAATTCTGTTAACAGCGTCTTTATTTCGGGCAATGTTGCCAGCTCTAAAAACTCAAAGCGGATTGTTTTCAATAGAGGGATGAAGTATCCGATGCTCATTAATTCAGAAACAGTTATGAACTATAAGAAAATTGCGATTCCTCAATTCGAAACAAAAAAAGATTTATTCTTAGATATTATACAGGGTAAGCAATTTCCCTTAAAGATTGAATTGAAGTTCATACGTGATACGAAAAGATTATTTGATTTTATAAACGCGGCTCAGGTGATTTTTGATTTGATGGTCGAATGTGACTGGATAGAGGATGATAATTACAAATTCGTTGTCCCTTACTTCAATCCTGAAGTAATAATTGACAAAGCAAAATGCGGAGTCGAAATAAAAATTTTAAATTAAAGCTATAAACAAAATACTTAATTTTAATTAAAGAATTATGAATCAGAGGTACATCGAAGAAGCGAAGCGCGAAATTGATTGGCAAGAAATTGCACTGAAGTATGAAAAAATGCTAATGAAACCTGATAAATTAAAGCCCGGTGATTACTGCCGGGTGGTCAACCTTACAACAAATGAATATTGCAACGGCACGATTGTTTTTGAAACTGACAGCTGGAGAGAAATTGAGGTCGAGGGAAACTACAAAATATTTTCATTTTACAATCACAAATTTACAAAGTATGCTGAATAATCAGAAAGAATTAATACTAAACCATTTGCTTGAATGTGGCCTTGTTAACTGGATGATAGCACTCAATAGGTATGGTATCGGTGGTGGTTTCAGGATGAGAATAAGTGAGCTAAGAAAAATATTTAAGGAATTTGGTATTAATCTGAATGACAGGAAGATCAAAAATACTCAGAACGAAGGTTATCATTTCGAGTATTATCTGACAATTGAAAACAAAGAATTACTAAGAAAAAATTATTACAAGGTCCTAAAAAAACTGAGTCCAGAAAAAGAGAAACAATTACAAATATTTTAATTTTTGAAAACTGGTAAAGTAAATTAATTAATTGACATGATAAGGGACAGAGCACCGCCTAAAATATATAACTATTAGAAAGAGTTGGCACTCTGAACTTAGAGCTCCGGGGCTCCATTCCCCGGGGCATTATAAAAAATAAAAATTATTTAATAAATGAAAAAGAAGGAATTAGAAAACAAACCAATCAAGACTAAGAAATTATTGCTCTACAAATTCACTGAGGATGAAATAAAAGATCTAGGGAAACAATTAGCTATGAGAACAAAGGAGCTTGAACAGTTAAAGCTCGATAAAAAAGCTGTTGTATCGGAATTCGATAACAAGATCAAAAATTCAGAGGCGGGAATTTCTCTTTCTTCCGGTCAGATTTCAGCAGGCTCTGAGTACAGACAAATTGAATGTGAAGTTATACTTAATGAACCTAAGAACGGAAAGAAAACAATTACCCGGCTTGATACCGCTGAAAGCTGGGAAGAAATGATGACATTAGAAGAAATGCAGGAAAGGATTTTTAAAGAGGAGGATGAGTGATTTTAACAAAATTTAAATGTGAAAGAATGGTTACATGGCGAAGAGTTGGCTGTAAATTCTATTTGATGGTAATGGGAAAGACTTTTACCGATGATAGATTATTGAAATTTATATTGAATTGAATGCAACTGAAGAGAATAAATAATTCTGAATATCCGTTGTTATTCACTTTCAAATACAGCCAGCTGTATGTGGATAAGTGCCGGGAAATTAAGGATAAGTTCGGTTATCAGAATTTCTGCTTTGACGGAAAACTTAAAGGCTGGCTTATGAAATGGAGATGTTTTGAGGAACTAAGTAAAGTATTTCCGTATGTCTCAATCCCTGAAGAAATAATTATCGAGTACAATAACTTACTCAATAGAAACCAGAAAATCGAAAGCCAAATAATTAAGTCAAAGCAATTCGAGTTAGAAACTGATTTACCATTATTCCCATATCAGAAAGTCGGTGTTAATTTTATGGTCCAGAATAAAAAGTGCATGAATAATGATGATATGGGATTGGGAAAATCCCTTCAGTCTATTACAGTAATTCATCACTTCGACTTTAATAATGTGCTTATCATTTGTCCTAACTCTTTAAAATCCAACTGGCAACGCGAAATTATAAAATGGATTGACAGGGATTCCTGGATCATTGAAGACAGGATTTATAAATCCGGGATTCAGATAATGAATTATGAAAAGCTGATTAAGTTTGCCGACTGTTCAGGTGAGAAGATTAAGTTGTCAAAAGAACTATTTGAAAATTTTGAATTAATAATATTTGACGAATGTCACTACATCAAGGAAAGAAAAGCTAAAAGAACTAAGTTAGCTTTACAGCTCGCTAAACTATGTGACCGGGTAATACTGCTCACCGGTACTCCGATGCTAAACAAACCGAAAGAGTTAATAACTCAAATTAATGCTATCGGAAAAATGGAAGAGTTCGGAAGTGACTGGAAATTTCTTAATCGGTACTGCGACCCGAAGTCAAATGGCTTCGGATTGGACTTTAACGGAGCAAGTAATATTCCTGAATTAAAAGAAAAGATTGAAAGGTTTTCTATTCGCAGATTAAAGAAAGATGTACTTGATGATCTCCCGGATAAAATGATTAATACTACATATCTGGATCTTCCAGAGCCGAGAGCCTACAAAGAAATAGAAGTAGAATCAACAAATCAAATAATAGATTCAGACGAACAGTATAAGTTGTTCTATAAATCTTTAGCCGGAAAGTCAAAAGAACAGAGAGCAGAGAAGATAGTCCGTTCACAAATGGAAGGTGAATTTAAAGAGCTTACTGCAAATGTATTAGTTCAGATTGAAAAGCTGAAGCAGGAAGCAGCACGTCAAAAGGTTATTGCCTCACAAGATATATTCGAAGAATACATTTCCAATCAGAAAAAAGTAGTAGTCTTCTGCACTCATAAGAAGACAGTTCATGATCTCGAATTGATGTATCCGCAGTCATTTATAATCACCGGAGAGATAAAGCCGGAAGATAGAATGAAAAGAATAACAGAGTTTGAAAAGAATCCGAGAATCTTATTTCTCTTTGCGACAATGCAGACAACCGGTACCGGCTTTAATCTTACTTCTTCATCTGAAGTATTATTTATGGAATTAGGCTGGACACCTGCAGAGCATAAACAATGCGAAGACAGGTGCTGGAGAATTGGACAGAAGCATAAGGTAAATGTTAATTACTTAGTTGCAAAAAATACAATCGACGAGGATATAATCGAAGTTCTTAATAACAAATCAGAAGTGATTGAGGGTGCAATCAGAGGAGAGCTTCTCAATAAATTTATTTTAAAAATATTTAATAAAGAGAAATGATTATATCTCCGGTAATGCTTAGGCGCTGTATGGATTTCGGGTGCTTTGAGATACAGTAAGGGTATCAGCTTTTTGGACGTAAACTTTTTTCTCTGATCCCTGCCGGAGATTTACCATAATTTTTATTACAATTGAATCATGTATATAACAATTAAGCATTTGAAAAATTTCATTAAAGTTAAGCAAAGGCTTATAAACATTGACTTGAAACTCATATCCCAAAGGCGTATTTTGAAATACGCTAAGAGAAACATATCCACTTTTTTAATTTATAGCCGGTGGCTTTACACAGTTCTTACCTTAACAGGTGGAATGGTTCTCTTAGCGGAGCGTAAAGATCACCGGCTTTTTTTATTAATACAAAAAATAAATATGAGTAAAACACCTCCGCAATGGTGGTTTCGAGCAATGGATGAACTGCACAGAAAAGATAAAATTATTCCTCAAATAATAGCAGAACTTCGTTCTCGAAAAGACTTAATAAAAGTTTTAAAAAACTATAAACAATCTTTTATTGAATGGGCTTCTAAGGAAAGACTAAGTTTTGAACCGGACATTGATGAAGAAGTAAAAACTTTTTTTAAGTTTGAATATTACAAAGAAAGAATTGAAAGGAAAAATGTAAAGGAGTGGTATCGAATAATAAATGCAATATTTAAAAGAGACGATTATACTTGTTTTTATTGTCGTCAGGTAGGCGGAAAATTAGAATGTGACCATAAACTCCCGGTCTCTAAAGGCGGAACAAATGATTTTAAAAATTTAGTAACTGCATGCAGAAAATGTAACAGACAGAAAAAAGATAAGACCGTTAAAGAGTTTAAAAAATGGAGGGATCGAATAAATGGCTAAACCTAAAGATGCTTACTACTTCTCCCATGATTCAAACGCAAGGCATGATCCCGATATTATGAAACTAAGAACTGTATATGGTAATGAAGGATATGGTAATTATTTTATGATAGTTGAAATACTTCGAGATCAGCAATTCTACAAGTACGAAATTGACGATTACACTTTTGATGCAATTGCATTTGATTTACGAAAAGATTCCGATTTTATTAAAAAATTTATAAATGATTGCATAGAAAAATTTAATTTGTTCGAAAGAGATGAAAAATATTTTTGGAGCAACTCGCTATTGAGACGAATGAAGATAAGAGACGACAAAGCTAAGAAAATGCGTAAAAATGCAGAAAAGAGGTGGGAAAGTATTGAGAAGGGAAAGCAGGAAAAAGACCATGCAAAAGCTATGCAATTGCATAGCAAAAGCAATGCATTAAATAAAAGTAAAGTAAATAAAACTAAACTAAAAGAAACTAAAAGAAATAAAACTAAGGGAAAAATATTTGATGAGGTCTTATTTAAATGGAATGTATTTGCAGAACTGCACAAACTTCCGAAGATCTTAAAATTAACAACAGACAGGGAAAATAATTTAAGCGAAAGAATTCAGGAACCTGAATTTAATCTTGATGAGATTCTTAAAAAAGCAAAGAGTTCGGAATTCCTGATGAAAAAAATGAATCCGCCTCTGAACTTTGATTTTATAATAAATAATAATTCAAACTACATAAAAATATTGGAGGGAAAATATAATGATGCGAAATCTGAAAACGGTTTTGGAAGAACCAGTGGACGACAAGGGCAACAAAACGGGAGAGCTTCCAACAACACTTCTGGATTGTCAGCCGACAGGCCTGGACAATCAAAACAGCAGCTTGTCCGAAGAAACAATAAAATTATCACCTGAACATTACTTGCAGAAAGTAATGAAGTGGCACATAATACCGAAGCTTTACAAAGATTGTAAGTCTGAACAGTTATGCGGGAGCGAAGCTTACAAAGAACAGGTTAAGCAAATCATGAACTGGAATTTTCAAGAGCCTTCGGTCATGAGCCTGCTAAGTTCTTCAAACGGTATTGGCAAGACTCACTTAGCTTGGTGCCTTGTCAAGAAATTCATGTTTCAGGAAATAATGAGCAATCATTATGAGTTTATATCAAACAACAGGCAAGATTATACAAGGTTTTTCTGGAAAGAATACGAGATACTGAATGCAATCAAATCGACATATGATGAATCAGGAAGATTGAACGAGGAACACATGAAAAAAATCTTTATTAACAAGAGGTTATTGGTGATAGATGACATTTTCCGAACCAAATCAAACGACTGGGCAACCGGAATAATGTTTGAAATCATAGATATGAGAGTAGATGATAAGCTCCCGACGATTATCACATCAAACTTTTCTCTTGAACAAATAGGAATGATTTCATCTGCGTTATCATCGAGAATTAATAATGCCTGCTGTTTTGAGTTCGGTGTTATTGAAGATCAAAGGGGGCTGAAATGACATTTAGTGTAATTGATTTATTCTGTGGAGCTGGCGGAGTAACCGAAGGAATCCGCAAAGCTACATTTCAGGGAAAGAAGATTGCAGAGGTAGTAGCATGTATTAATCACGATTCAACAGCAATTGAGTCACATCTGGCAAATCATAAAAAAACTGTTCACTTCACTGAAGACATTAAAACATTTGACCTGTCAAAGCTCCCAAAATTAGACAGATCAAAAGTAATTGTATTATGGGCTTCACTTGAATGCACAAATTTTTCAAAGGCAAAAGGCGGAAAACCTCGTGACCCAGATTCAAGAACATTGGCAGAACATCTATACCGGTACATAGAATATATTGAACCGGATTATATCATGATTGAAAATGTCCGGGAATTCATGGCGTGGGGGAAACTTGATAAAAACGGAAAACCGGTTTCTATGGACAAGGGAAGAGATTACTTAAAATGGGTAAAACATATTCAGTCATACGGATATGATTATGATTATAGAATTCTTGATGCTGCAGACTTCGGAGCTCATTGTTTACGAAAAAGATATTTCGGACTATTCGCAAGAAAAGGTTTACCGATAAAGTTTCCGCAACCGACTCATTCGAAGAAATCAAATCCGCTGTTTAAAACAAAGCAGTGGAAACCTGTTAAGGAATGTCTTGACCTGAATGACGAAGGAAAGTCTATATTTGCCCGGGATAAATCTTTATCTGAAAATACACTGAAAAGAGTTCTTGAGGGATTAAAGAAATTCGCAACAAGAGAACAATACATTTTAAAGTTTAATTCTTCACACAAAACAGATAAAGGAATCAAACATCATCCGGGTAACGATACTGAGCAACCGGTTTCGACAGTTACTACTCAAAACAGGTTAGGAATTGTTTTCCTGTCAAAATATTATTCAGGTCAACCGGAGCATAAGAACATAAGCATCGAAGAACCTTCAGGAACAATCAAAACTATTGACAATCAGGCAATTATTAATTGTGAATATTTGATCGAATATCATGGCGAGGGGAAAAACATTTTAGATTCATCTTCCCCAGTAAACTGTATATCGACTAAAGACAGGTTTGCTGTTGTAAGACCTGTTCATTTTCTCGATTGCCAGTATTCAAGCGGCAGGAAAAATCAAAGTAGTAACGAACCTTCTGGAAGTATCCTCACAAATCCAAAAGAAAGATTGGTGTCTGTTCACTTTATCGACGAACAATATTCCGACTCTAACAATACCCGAAGCATTGATTCACCTGCAGGAGCAGTACTAAAAAATCCTAAAGCAAATTTAGTCAATCCACAATTCATTATTGATAGACAATATAACAATAAATCAAGCGGAATAGACCAGCCTGCAAAGACAATCATTGCGAATCAGGGTAAAAGACCAATGTATTTAATATCGCCTGTTCTTCTTAAATCAGAAGAAGGGAAATACGGAATCATAATTTATAAAAATGATTCAGAAGTGATGAAGGAGATAAAACATTTCATGGCAGAGAATGGGATTATTGATATTAAAATGAGAATGTTGAAAGTCAGTGAGCTTAAAAAGATAATGGGATTGAAAGATAAATACGTTCTACTCGGTAATCAGACAAAGCAAAAGTGGATGATCGGGAATATGGTACATCCGGTTATGCCAAAAGTATGGTTTGAATGCTTAGCAAGTGAGTTCAGAAGAAAGAATTTCAAAAAAGCAGCATAGAAAATAATTCTAAATTTAACTTATCATGAGCGAAGTAATGGTGCAAGGGTTATTTGGATATCAGAGATGTCGAACACAACCTAACGATATGTTTTATACGCCTGAACAACTTGCAAAAGAAATTGTGAAATACTTCAAACCCTCGGGTAAAATTTTAGAACCATGTTCTGGAACAGGTGCATTCCTCAAAGCCCTCCCAATAGAAACGGAATGGTGTGAGATAACTAAGGGTAAAAACTTCTTTGATTATCATAATAAAGTTGATTGGATTGTTACCAATCCTCCTTTCTCTAAATTGACAAAATTTCTAGAACATTCATTCCGGATATCTAACAATGTTGTCTTTTTAATAAACTTAGCTGGGTTGTTTACTACAAAAAGAATTCGGATTATGAATGTTAATAAGTTTGCAATGAAAGAAATTCGATTTGTAAAACAGCCTGAAACGTTTGTTCAATGTGGAAGAATTCCTGCTGCAGTTCACTTTAAAAGAGAGTATTCAGGTAAAACTAAGATGTCATATAGTAAAAATTGGAACACAAAATTTACCAAGGCAAAATGAAAAAGCTTTTTCAAAATAATTCTTTCTATTGTCCGATATGCAATGATTACTTTCCGGTGAGTGATTATCTGAAATCCGTAATTAAAGACCGGAAAACTCTTTGGATTGCAAACATGATAATGCATTACAGACATAATCATATAAGTTCTTGGAATAAATGCTGGAATGGAAACGGTGTTGCTTATCGGTCCGGTTGGTTTAGCAATTATGATAATGAAAAGAGGAAAGTAAATGAAAGAGCCAAGCGACAGATTGTTAGGAAATGTGCCGGTTATATGATTTCAAAAAATATTACAGGTAAGCATTTTGCAAAGCTGCTTCATAATGATAAGGAAACAATCAAGCTGGTAAAATTAATGCTTGATAAAAGAAATGAACAATATTTATTACTATGACAAATTTCATTTTAATTGACACAGAAAAATATTATCAAGAATCTTATACGGATAGGATTTTGAACGAATCTTCTATAATCGCTGATGATGCACTTAGAATTTCCGGACGAATAACTATTGTTTATTATCCTATTCGCAGATACAGTGGTTTGGAGCCGCAAATACTGGGAAGATTTAATGAACGCAGATATGATGTCAATACAAGTGCAAAGTTGGACAGGATCTGGAATCGGGTTCATTTTAAATGCAAAGATGCCTATATCGAGTGGCAATGGTCACCAACACGCTTGAAAGAAATAAAAAAAATGTCAGAGCCTGAAATTAAAAGAAGAAGAACAATCCGGATCCTTGGAAGGATTAAAAAAATTATTGAAGATATTAGGCAAAACAATCCAATGTTTAATGAACAGGAGATAAAAAAGAGAATACCTTTTATAGATATAACTAATTTAATAATTCAATAAATAAAATTTTTTAAAAATGGGAAAATCAGAAATGAATCAATATCAGTTAGAGGCAATTAATGAAGAACGCCTTAATCGTTGGAAAAATATTTTCAACAAAAACTTTAGCACTCCGGTTATTCTAATAGGAATAAGTCATAAGGCGGAATCTTTAGGTCAAATTGAACTTTGTGTAACTGATGAAAGAACAAACGAAGAAATAAAATTATTACTAACAGGAATTATTAATCAATTATAATTATGGATGACAACTCAATTATGCCATTCGGCAAACACAAAGGGAAAAGGTTGGTTGATGTTCCGGCAGATTATCTTCTCTGGTGCTATGAAAATCTAACCAATCTTTCAAAAGATTTGAAAGAGTATATTGAGGGCAATAAAGATTTCCTTGAAGATGAATTCAGAAACAAAAAAAATTACAAACTATGAAAGATTTAATATTTTCTTACAACTGGAATAATAAGCTCCAATGTAAAGCGTTCACAACAATCCGTCTGCGACAAGATCAGAAGTATCAGGTCGGAGAAGAATACAAAATTATACTACAACCGAAGGGAAAAGAACCGGATGCAAAGGGTATTGCTGAAATTAAGGCAATAAAACATTTTAAGCTTGATGCTTTAACAGAATTTATTTCGTATATTGATACAGGGTATAACCGGGAAGAATGCGAAAAAATAATTCGCCGGATGTACTCCAAGCTCGACCTCAAAAAACAAGAGCTTAGTTTCATCTTGTTAAAATTTAAGTGAAAGGAGTAATAATATGACAAAAAAAACCAAACACAGCATCATTACACGTAAAAGTAAGACCGGAAAATTCGGATTGGTTGTCCTCTCAGGGAGCAAAGTTATTCTGACTTCAACTCAAGAGTATGAAAAACAATCAACCTGTAATAAAATCCGTGATAATTTCCTTAAGTCTGTTTGGCTTTGTGAAGTAAGAATGGAATCATGACTGTCCATGATTTTACCAATAAAAGAATTAAAAGGAAAGATGAAGACGCATTATTGTATAACACTATTTACGGTTCTAAAGCCGGGATTAAAAGACATGATATTATTCACTTGGATTACAAAAGCAGAAAGACATCATATTTAATAATTGATATTGATTATAATGATCCGGCCAGACCAAGAAGATTTACTGCAATTATCATATTTTTAGAATTTATCTCATAACTGTTGAATTTAATCATAAGGTAATTTATTTTTGTATTCATATACCTGTCATTGACAGTCATAAAATTAATATCATTCCCCGTTGGACATAAAAGATAAAATCATAAAATCTGAACTTATCGATTGGAAGAAGTTAAAATTCATTCAATCGGATGATCTGAAAGAATTATCCCCGGAAGCTAAGGAAAAATTAAAGACATCTATAAAATCAAATAATTTTATTAGTTCCTTTAAAGTCTGGCAAAGCAAAGATAAGCTATTTTGTCTTGATGGAAAACACCGGTATAATATTCTGCTCGAGCTCGAAGCAGAGGGAGCTAAGATCCCGGGAAAACTCAGGGCTGATATCATAGATTGCAAAGATAAGAAAGAAGCTTCAAAATTAGTTTTAATATACACATCGTTTTATGCTCAGCTCCTTCAGGAGCCACTCTTCGAATTCATCGAATTAAATAAACTCGACATAGATTCCCTCATCGCTCAGACAAATTTTGAGAACATAGACTTTTCTAATTACTTCCTCAAAGGAGATCTGCTGAGTGTCGAAGTATCAGAACATGAAAGAACAGCACCCAAGTCTTCAGCTGATGAATATTCATTATTCGAGTTAGTGATGATCCATGAAAATAAATTAAAGCTTGTCGAAGTACTGAAAAATGTTAAAGAAAAATATAATCTTGAAAAAACAGAAGATGCATTAATGAGAATAATTAATTCTTATAAACTTAAATAAAAATGATTGCCATGAAAAATAAATCATTCTCTGCTTTTGAATTTAAGACCGGTCTGCTCTTTGATTACACGGATAATAAATTTCCGACAAAACTCTATTCGTTTAGAGATGGAGATGAGTTTAGGGTAGATAGTGAAGATTCAAGTTTTTTCATTTTTCAATATAGCGGATACTCGGGAATATATTTAACAGACCGTCTGTACCGATTACCTTCAGAATGTTATACAGTTGTAAACGAAGGACTTATCCAGTTCTATGGAAATGCAATTGTAATTGAAAGAATAGGTTACAATGCTCCTTTCATGCTCGGAGGACCGGTAGAAGAAAAAGGGAGATTAAAATATATTGATGGCTGCACAGATTCGTTATTGATACCTCCAGTTAAGCTGGGGGATCCCTGCTTGAATGCTTTGTTCTTTCCCCCTGGAATAAATCAAACCCAGCACACTCATCCTTCAATGAGAGTAGGCTTGATTCTGAAAGGAAAAGGAGAGTGCATAACACCAGAAGGAAATATTCCTCTTATCCCGGGAATGATATTTATAATTCATGAGGAAGGTCTGCATTCTTTCCGGACACCGGAAGATTCAGAAATGGTGGTTATAGCATATCATCCAGACTCAGATTACGGTCCGTCAGACGAAGATCATCCAATGATCAACCGGACTATTGTCGACGGAGTGTCAGCAAATCAAATCGAATCCATTAAAACAAAATGAAATTATTGAAGCAAACAAGATTAAGTTCAGGAAAACAGCTAGGAAATTGTTTCCCGACTGTGATTGCTTGTTTTTTAGATATGGACAATCCCGAAGAAGTTTATCAAATACAAGAGCATTATGAGAAGGACTATTATCCTGAGCTGTTACATGCATATTTGTTCGGTAAAGGATATATCTTTCAGGATATTGAAGGACATTTGTTCAATGGAGAATTCTATTTAGTAGCAGGAAAATCTCCCAGGGGAATAAGTCATATATGTATATATCAAAATGGGAATTTATATCATGACCCGCATCCTGAAAACAATGGTCTTCAAAGCGAGGACGGTTTTTATATATTAGAAAAGATTAAACAATAATTATGAGGAATATCCGAAAAAAATCCATGCTCGATACGGATGTCTATACCAAGGCAATCGAACGCATAAATTATTTGTATGACCGGTTTGATAATATTGTTGTTTCCTTCTCGGGTGGAAAAGATTCTACTGCAGTCCTGAATTGCACAATTGAAGTAGCTAAGAAAAGAAATAAACTACCGGTTAAAGTAATATTCATAGATGAAGAAGCCATTCATCCGCCTACAATTGAATATGTCGAACGGACAATGAAAAGAAAAGAAGTTGATCTCGAATGGTATTGTCTTCCAGTGAAACATAGAAACGCATGCTCAAATGAACAGCCTTATTGGTACTGCTGGAACCCGGATGAAAAGGAATTATGGATAAGAGACCTTCCGAAACATGCAATCATCAAACACCCGGCCTTTAAATTCGATGAAAGTTTTCAAGACTTCATTCCGAAGATGTTCCCTTCATCCATGGGCACAGTATGTGTGCTGACCGGTATAAGATCTCAGGAAAGTTTAAGACGTCTCCGGATAATCCTCTCAAAGAAAAATGATTCATTTGTCCAGGCTAAAGCTGAATACAAAAATACTTACAAAGCACACCCGATATATGACTGGAGCTCGGAAGATGTCTGGATCGCTGTAGATAAATTCGGCTGGGATTACAATAAAACTTACGACATTTTTAATTACACAAGATTGCATGGCCGGCTATTAACTCAGCGTGTTTGTCCGCCATACGGAGAAGAACCATTAAGAGGACTGTGGATTTACTCGGAATGTTTCCCGGAGATGTGGCATAAAATGTTATACCGCGTCAAAGGAGTGGCAACAGCCTGGAGATACGCAAACACAGAATTGTATTCAGTTGCAATTAAAAAGCCGGACAATATGACATGGAAAGATTATATAAATCTTTGTCTCGAGTCATATAATGAACCGGAGAAAACTCAAATTAAGCAAACTGTTAACAGATGTATAAATGAACATTATGTAAAAACTAATGATCGGATTACAGAGGAAGATCCGCATATAATCACCGGCTGCTGCTGGAAATTCCTGGCTAAGGTTGTAATGAGAGGGGATTTTAAAGGCAGAGTATCAAGAACAATGACTAAAAACGCTGAACAAACTTTAAAAAAACATGGAATTGAATATGAAGAAGCCGCAGAAAGATTTGGCAAGTCAACCTATCGACAAAGTAGAATGGGTTCACCGGGAAAAGTTAAAGCCAAATAATTATAATCCTAATGCAGTCGCTCCTCCGGAACTGAAGCTCCTGAAGATCTCAATTCTGGAAGACGGATGGACTCAGCCAATTGTAATAAATCCGGACCTGACAATTGTAGATGGATTTCATCGCTATACAGTTAGTGGCCATAAAGAGCTTATAGAAAAGTTTGCCGGCATGGTACCGGTTGTAATGATTATCCCAAAAGATGAAGCATCTCAAAAAATGGCAACAATACGGCACAACAGAGCCCGGGGAACGCATACAGTTTTAAAGATGGCAGATATAATTGAATCAATGTTAAAGGACGGATGTAAAATGCCTGAAATCTGTGAACGCTTGCAGATGGAAGAGGAAGAAGTAATAAGGCTAGCAAATAGAAAAGGTATTCCAAAAACTAAACTTATATCCGGAAAGGATTTCGGTAAAGCATGGCAGCCGAGTTAAAATGGAAATATCGGGATACCGAGAGACCGCAGTCAGTATGTTATGACTGCGGAATGAAGTATCAGGATTTTCCTGACATGATTATCAATGATAAACTGTGGGAGAAAATAAATCCCACTTATCATAAAGGGGCTGGTTTGCTTTGTCCTACATGTATGGGACGAAGATTGTGTACAATCGGAGAAACAGAGGTGAAAGTAAGGTTTTATTACCCAATAAAAATAAAGCAATAATCATAAACTTATAACTAAATTAAAAATGAAAACAATCACATTAATTTCAGAAACGGAAGAAGATTTAAACTCAGCAATGTCGGATTTGATAGCTCAGGGCTGGGAAACAGAAGGCGGAATGAATGAAACAGATGAAGGTTATACTCAAACAATGAAAAAATAAGTAACGTTAAAATGGCAGCCGATCTAACAACGGAGATATTTAAAGGTTCTAAAGATGAAATCGAACAGCTGAAGGAAATTCATCGAATGATGCAGACTTGTAAAGCTAATAACGGTCATCGTAAAGATATGCTCGGTAAAGTGATAATTAAAATATATTTCAATCAAATTGATATCGAACCGGCTTTTTATCCGGGAATAAAATCAATCAAAGCCAATGCTAACAAATTCTGAAACTGCATATTGGACATTAAAAAACGAAAAAGGTGAAATTATTGCTGAGTTTGAAAATTATTTCGGGAATTCTTAAAGAATAATTTTAACAGGTTTGACAAGAAAAAATTTAAGGAATTTGTAGAAGGATTCAAAGAAATAAAAAATAAATATATAATATTAATATAAAAAATAATTTTCACTCCCTGCGAATGTCAAGGCGGCTGAGCCGAAAAATATTGTTCTTTCTAACCTCAATGCAAAGAAATCAAATTTAGGGATAGATTTGAGAAAACTTTTTTCATTAAAAACAGACTTGCAGGGAGTGAATTATAAATAATTGAATGGGTAGGAAATCAAAATATGAACAGATAAAAAAGAAGCTCGATAAGATTAAAGAGTATGCAAGAAACGGAGCAACGAACAAAGAAATTGCCGGTATTCTTGGAATCTCTGAAGACACTTTTTATGAGTACTGTAATAAATATCCCGAATTCTCCGAGTCCATAATTAATGAAAAGATAGAAGCTGACCTGAATATGGTCGGAGCAATGTATAAACGTGGAATAGGATACGAGTATGTTGAAGAACATATAGAATATGTCCCGGGCGATGAGAAAGACAAAAAAAATTCAACTACAAAAGTAACTGTAGTTAAAAAAGTTAAAAAGCATATACCGGCAAATGTATCAGCAGCTGCAATTTGGTTATTTAACAGACGAAGAAGTCAATTCCTACGCAACCAGCCAGAAATACCACTCATACCGCAAACACTCCCTGAATTTGAAAAATTAAGTGATGAAGAACTTGAAAGACAAATCGAACAGGGACTTTCGAACATTGAGCCGGACTGAAAAAATATCACTCGCTAAAAAATTATATGAGCTCGCAATCCGAAAAGCTCAACGTCCATTAGATTTTTTCAAACCTCAGGATTATCAAGTATCTTTCTGGCAATCAATAAAAAGAATAATCTTCCTGTTTGGTGGTAACAGGTGCGGAAAGACATTAAACGGAGCTGCAAAGACAGTCAAGACACTAGAAGAAAAACCAGGTGCTAAAGGCTGGGCTAATACCTGGGCTGCTATGTCAGTACCTGTGCAACAGAAGAAAATATTTTCATTACTGAATAAAGATAAGCTTGATTACTGTAAATACTCCGAGCAGAATGGATTTGCAAACCGGGTATTAGTATGGAAAAACGGTTCCATTTTAAGATTCAAAACTTATGATCAGGGAGCCGATGCATTCCAGGGAGAGGATGAAGACATAATCTGGAATGATGAAGAATGTCCGGAAGATATTTTCAAAGAACAGATGGCTAGATTGATTGATCGAAACGGTTTAATGCTTAATACAATGACACCGGTAAACGGAATGACTTGGACTTATGATTATGTCTTTGAAAAAGTAGATATGAGAAATTTGATTGACCATTTCTTTTGGGACACGTTTATGAATAAGAAGATCAATCAGGATGCATTAAGAAGAATCATAGGGACTTATGATAAGAAGATGGCTGAAGTTCGAAGTAAGGGTTCGTTCTTAAATTTAAACTCTGGAAGATTATATTATGCATTCGATAGACTGATTCATAAGAAGAAGTTACAGGTAAGAACAGATCTTCCATTAAGATTAACGTTTGATTTTAATGTTGATCCGATGACAACTTCAATATGTCAGATAGTTCCCGGGAGTACATTATTCAGGGAACAGAAGTTAGTTTTAAATATTCTCGAAGCTGTGAACACAGCTGACTGCAATACCAGGAGACAATGTGAAATACTTCAGGAAAAATTAAAAGGCTGGGAAGGTCAGATAATCATTTACGGTGACGCATCCAATCAAAGAAGAACGGAGTCAGCCGATGTAAATGAAACAAACTGGATAATTGTAAAAATGTATTTCCCGGAGTCCGGGAGAATTATTTACAAAGTTCCTTCAGTAAATCCAAATATCAAAGAAAGAATCGGCTGGGTAAATGCGAAGATGAACAATTTTAACAATGAAATCGGATTGTATGTAAATGATGAAGGCTGTGAACCTGTGATTCGAGATCTTGAACAGGGAACCTGGGATATAACAGGAACTAAAAAATTAAAAGATGCGGCTGGTATATTGAATCATAACTCTGATAACATAGATTATTTAATTGCTGAAGAATTTCCATTACTTGAAGAAGCATTTGCGATATCGGATAGTTTACCTGAATATTCCAAAGTTTCTTGAAAAGAATTGATTATTTATAGATTTAAATTTAAATTTGCAACTAAGTTTAGGTGAAATTGACCTAAATTAATTAAAGAGGGATTTCCCTCGGAAGGAGATCTGATGTTTAGAAACCTTTTTGAGGGGGGCGGGTCTTTAGATATGGACAAATGAATTTAGATAGGTCACTTAATTATGCACAGTCATAGTTAAAACCGAGTTTTTGGGATTATGAAATGGGTCGAACCCGATTCATTTACAAAGACGACAGATTCGTTATGTAAAAGTAATCTGCAAAGCTTTATCAACTTTGCAACAAACGTCTAAAAGAATTCCATCATTTTAAAGAGCAATGTTTCAACAATAGTTGAACGAGTAGAGTGATAACCTATGAGGTAGGCCCCGCCTACCTCTCTTTTTTTATTAAATAAAAAAGGGATTTACAAATTTCAATGAAGTATCAGTTAAAGACCCAAACAATTTATTGCGGTGACAATCTTGATATGCTAAAGGATATACCGGATAAATCTATTGATCTCATCTACATTGACCCGCCGTTTAACAGCAACAGAAACTACGAAGTATTTTGGGGAGATTCACAGGAGACCAGAAGGTTTGAAGACCGCTTTGGAGATGCTGAAGCATATATAGATTATATGAAACCGCGAACTCAAGAACTTTATCGAGTATTAAAAGACACGGGAAGTTTTTATTTCCATTGTGATTGGCATGCTTCTCATTATGTCAAAGTTATGCTCGATGATATATTTAGTTACAATTCTTTCCAAAACGAAATTGTTTGGCAAAGAACTAATACTCATAACGATGCAAAAAAAAAGATGCCAAATGTATCCGATTCTATATTTTATTATGCTAAATCGGACGAGTACACCTATAATCCTATATACGCAGCGTATGATGAAGAATATTTGAAAAAGTTTTACAGGCATCAGGACGAAAAGGGAATCTATACATTGGATAATTTATCGAATCCAAAGCCGGGTGGGTACCAATACAGCTATAAAGATTTTGAAGCACCTGAAAATGGATGGAGATGTCCGGTAAGAACTATGCAACGATGGGATGAGGAAGGTCTAATTTATTTTCCGAAAGAAAAAACACAAAGATTACGATTCAAAAGATATTTAGACAGGTCTAAAGGTGTAATGTTAGGGAATATTTGGACAGATATTCAGAATGTTCAAGGAGCTTCATCGGAGCGACTTGGTTATCCTACTCAGAAACCTCTTGCTCTTATGGAAAGAATCATTAATGCAAGCAGTGAGAGAGGTGATATTGTCCTGGATGCTTTCTGCGGATGTGGCACAACCTTGATTGCAGCGGAAAAATTAAAGCGCAAATGGATCGGAATAGATGTATCACCTACAGCTTGCAGGGTTATGTCTCAGCGGCTTTATGATGTATTTAAACTTGAAGAAGGAAAAGACTTCTTTATTCGTGATCTTAAGAAAACAGAAAAACAGTTACGCGAGTTGCCACCGTTTGAATTCCAAAACTGGGCAGTCATTGCTCTTGGTGGAATCCCTAATAAGATTAAGACCGGTGATTTCGGAATTGACGGGAAATTATATCCGGTGGATAGAAAGATGGCAAAAAAAGAAGGTGAAGATTTATTTGGTGATGTTGATATTTATTATCCTATTCAGGTTAAGCAGGTTGATAAAGTAGGAAGACCGGATATAGATGCTTTTGAAACTGCTATCCGTCGTGACGGGAGAAAGAAGGGCTACTTCTTATCATTCGATTTTAGTAAGGATGCCATTAAAGAGATCAAGAGACTTGATAAAGAAGGGGAGATTGAAATTGTACCAATAACTGTAAAATATTTATTAGAGAAAGAAGAGTTTGTATAATAATGAAAAATTTGTTTTGAATTATTTTTAAAAATTAATTAGTAGAAAATTACAACTTGAATTATGATTAATACCAGTCTGGTCATTAGCGTTTTAAACAAGCAAAGAGAACAGTATGAGGAAGAGCTAAAAAAGTTATCAAACCCACCGGAAGGAATGGTACTTCTTAATTCGGATGAAATTATCGGTAGTCTAAAAGCGAGTATTGAATTTATTGACAACGCCATTAAGCATTTTGAAAATCAAAAAAAGTTTTATTGATTCTTAGAATAAAATAAGTAAACACAATCTATCGATACAATGAAACATTATTACCTTTGGTCCATCAGAAGGTAATAAATATGAGAAGTAAACAATTTTAAATTATGTTTGATGAAATAAAAATAACAGATTGGATCATGGCAGGTAGTTCTGTGGCCAGTGTAATTGTAATCATTATTTTGGCGTATAGGGATAAAGACATGAAAGAAATAATAAAACACCTGTCTCGGTTTGCAAATGCCGCAGATAAACAAGCCGAATTGAAAGAAAGAGAAGTTTTACTTGACAAAGAGAGGGTATGGTTTGAGGAACAAAAACATAAGAATTCAATAAAGCCAAACTTTATTTCTGGAGGATGTTCAAAAACTGATTCCGGTAGACAATTGGAGCTTGTTAATATTGGGAAAAAAGCCTGTAAAATCTATATCCAAAACACTATAAATGAAAACTTAGTAGTTCGACCAGCGAACTTTACTGTCATTGAAGAAGGTAAAAAGTTATACTTCTCGTTAGTTGTTTTAAAAAAATCAGATGATTATCAATTGTTATCACATATGTCTATTGATTTCAAAGTATTTTATGAAGACTTTGAAGGGAATAAATATTACCAATCTGTAAATGTAAGTGGTATCGGAAAGGTCAAACTCCAAGATCCGGAAATAGCTTAAAGCAATAAATAAATTAGATGATTATAAACATTCCAGACATAGGTAGTAAACCTTTAAAAAAGTTAATTAGCGTAGTATCAAGTGGACTCGGTCGTCTTTATGAACCCCGGTCAATAAGAAAAAATGCCGATGCCGAAGCTTATAAAATAGAAGTATTAGCCGAAGCAAAAGCAAAAGAACTTATTATAATGGGAGAAGCTGAATCAGATTTACTTGAAAGAACAAAAGCTAGATTTGTAGTTCAGGAAACTAGGAGACAGGAAAACATTGAACAGATAGTAGAAAAGTCTATACTTTATTTAGAGGCAAAAGTATCCGATAAACCGGTAGATGAAGATTGGCGGACAAGATTTTTTAACAAAGCACAAGAGATTTCGAAAGATGAAATGCAAGATGTATGGGCAAAAATCTTAGCAAAAGAAGTAACTACTCCGGGAAGCATTAGTTACCGAACACTTGATGTAGTATCAAATCTATCTAAAACTGAAGCGGAATTGTTTGAGGTTGCATGTTCCCTGGCATCAGGTTATAAAAAAATATTTAAGTTTAAAGGAAATTTTGCATTTAAAGAATTTGGATTAGATTACAAACACATAGTAATCCTAAGAGATGCAGGTTTAATTCACGAGAATGATTTGTTAAAAGAGAGCTTGAATGTAATTCCCGATAAAAAAGTTGCTTATCAAGTAATTGGAAATAAAGTATATGAAATTACCTTTACACAACTACCAACTCCGGTCGCAGTACAATTTGACCAATTACTTTTTACAAATTCTGGAAAAGAGCTCTGCGAATTAATTAAGAAAGATTTAAACGAAAAATACTTTGATAAATTATTTTTGGAAAGAGCTGAAAAAGGATATGTTTTAAGAGAGGTAAAAGTTAAACCATTAGAAAGTTAAAAATAGGTAGAAGAAAAATATTAATTAAATCTAATATCTCCATAGCAAGTAAAATCGTTGATCTCTATATAAATTCTTTTATAAATATTTGACAAGCCTAAAGAATATTTGGATTGTCTAAACCAATAAGAACCTGACTGTAAATAATCATTAAATAATGTGAGGGTATCAGTTGATGAATTAAGAAAATATAGTTTAACAAAAGAATGATTGCTATCTACATCAAATCGAATGTTGACAGTATCATTTACAGGATTAGGAAATGCAGGAAGCAACCTATTGCATGATTGTAAACTATCACAAGGTTCAAAACACCAATCGGTTGTATCTCCTCCGATTATATTTCCAAATTCATCAGTACTGAGTATTGAGGTGTAATCTTCAATGAAGGGATTGATTGAAGTAACAGGCTCATTATCTGAACATCCGATGTATAATGTAAGGATTAAAAAATAAAAGAATGTTTTCTTCATTTTAATATTTTTGATAGAAATTAAGAAGAATGCTGACTAATGAAAAGAGGTTCAGAAATACCCGATTTTAAAATAAAATTTGCTTCTTAAAATAAAGTTTTATAATTTTGTAATAGTTCATTAACATAAGCATTTTGTAAATCCGCTTACAATGAAATTAAGGCGGGTAACTTTAGATAGAATTTACTATCGATAGTTGCCCGCCTTTTTTTATTGACAAATGTTAAGTAAGACTTTTAAAGTAGGAAGCGATTCTCGAAACAACTGTTTTCTTAATCCCTAATAACTAATGAAGTTTTTCAATTTCAATTTTTTACGAAGAAAAAAGACTGAAGCATCAGCTCATCTGGAAGAGTCCAGGTATGAGGATTTCGGATTTCGTAAAATCGGGGATTCAGAAAATCAGAAGAACTTAAATCAGCTGTCCAGAGATGAGCAGTTAAAAGTTGTATTCAGCCTTTGGCTGAAGAATGGTTTCGCAAAAAGACTTATCCAATTACCTATCGACTTCATAGTCGGCGAAGAAATGTTCACGCCGGAATTCAAATCAAAAGACGATGTAATCCCAGAGGAGACACTCAAACAGTGTTCCGAATTAGTTAAGGCTTTTATTGAAAAGAACAAACTCAACGAAAAGTTTGAAAGGTTTGCAACTGATTTGAGTTTGAACGGAATGCTGTTGCTTCCCTGTACTAATAATCCAAATGGAGACGTGATTATAGGATTTATTGATCCTTCAAGAATAGAGAAGGTCATCACAAATCCATACGATATAACTGAAATAACATCAGTAAAGATGAAGACCGGGTTTATGGGAAATACGAAAATTTTTCAAATCGTTAAAAAACGCTCAGCATTTGATTTACCAGAGGAAGATCAAAAAAGTTATGACCTGCTTTCAGGTGATGCATTCTTCTATGCAGTCAACAATGTAAGTAATCAACCTGAAGGTGTATCAGATTTGCTCGCTGATATCGACATGATTCAGAAACTATATGAACTATTAATCAATGTAGTAGATTCGACTAAGCTTGCAAACATGTTTGTGCTTGATGTTGAGATTACCGGAGCAAGCGCTGATCAAATTAAAGCATGGAGAAAAGCCAATCCAATACCTACACGTCCTACAAGATATGTCCACAACGATAAAGTTAAACAAAGTTTAGCCGGGACCGGAATAAAAGCATTCAATGCTCCGGAAGTTGTCAGGGTTATAAAAAATTTCATACTTGGGAATTCGAGTTATCCTCCGATGTGGTTTGCTGACGGAGAAGATGCAAACAGAGCGATTGCAATCGAACAGGGAACGCCTGTTTATAAGAAACTCGATAAGAGACAGCAGAAACTCGTCGGGATATTGAAGGATATATATATGTATGTAATCCACATGGCAGTGCTCAGCAAAGAAGGGTTCAAATTAAAGAAAGATGATCTTGAAAGTCTGATAATTGAAATCAAGGCTCCGGAAATACAAATCAAGAATCTTGATAAAATTACCAAATCGCTAACCGAACTGACTTCATCTCTTGAGAAAGCCGAATCAAGAAAATGGCTAACAGGCAAAACTATTCGAAAAGCCTTCATTAATTTTATCAACCTTCTTGGTTTCGATATTAATTATGAGGCTGAGGAATCAGCACTCGAGAATGATCCGGGAAATGATCCGGAGCCGACTGATGATGAAAAAGAAAAAATGAAATTAATTAATCCGGATGCAGAAGATGAAAAAGCAGCATAAATATTTAGCAGAGTCCGGAAAGTTCTTTGACAATATACAAATTGCTGAGTTGGTCGAATCTCTCGAAGGCGGCAACAGATACAAATGCATAATCATTAAACCCGGCATAACTTCTTCAGCTAATACATACACAATGCACCAGGGAAGAAAGATTGCAGTTAAGAAACGATATCCGGAAACAGTTCTGATGGAAGCTGCACAGGCTGGTATGTTCGAAGGTGCATCAATGATATTACGTTCAGAAGATGATCACCTGAAACAGGAAAACGGAGATGTAAAAAATGCAGTCGGATACTTTACGGAAACTAAGTGGAATGATGAAAAGAATTATGTCGAAGGGATTCTCAACATTAAACAATCTAAAGGACTGGCAGGGGCATTCAGAAGTCATTTGAAAAAACTCTGGGAGTCGACTAAGAATATCGGTTTATCAATAACAGGATTTGGCGAATGGGTAATTGAGAAGATCAATAATGAATATGTGGCAACAGTTACATCGTTGCAGGAAATTACTTCAGTCGATCCGTGCAGGGTAGGCAATGCCGGTGGGAAAATAATTTCATTAGTAGAATCAGAATTAAATATTAAAAATAATTTCAAAAATCAAAATAACTTTAACATGAATGCAAAACAATTAGCAGCACTGTTTTTATTTTTAGTTGCAGCCGGAAAGATAGGAGCAGATGTAAAGCAATCCGATATGACAGAAGATCAAATTCTGGAAGCGGCGACTCAAAAAGATATGGCAAAATTCTTCAGTGAGTACAAAGAAGAAGCCACACCTGCAGGTGGCACCGGTAATGAAGGAGGTTCAGGAAACGGAGCCGGTAATGAAGGCGGTTCGGGAAGCGGTGAGGACTCAAAAGAAGAATTGCTTGCAAAGAGCATAGCTGAAGTAAAGAGAGTTGCAAACGAATACAAGTTCAAAACCATTCTGTCTGAAGCCAAGAATCTCAATCAGAAAGTGAAGGACATGCTCGAGGAAAGGTACAAGAAACTGAATTATGAATTTAATGAAGCTGACCTTCGCAAGGAATTGATTGTTCAAGCAAAGATCATCGCTGAGGCAACGGAAGCTTCTTTCTTTAAAGGCGTCAATCAGTCTTTGGGAACAGCTTTTCAGGATCCAAAACTCGGAATGGAACAGGACGATAAATATATGCTCGGAATGGAATATCTTTTGTCGAGCGCAGCTGTAAAATCCACCTGGTCAGATGAAGATAAAAAGAAATTCCGTGAAGCAGGTGTCACAGGTTTAATTTCCATGCGTGATTACTACAAGGAATTGACAGGAGACTGGTCTATTTCCGGTAAAGAGGGCAGAGGAAAATTAGCCGAAGCAATTTCTACTTCTTCTTATACAGAATTGCTTGGAGTTTCAATGAATAAGGTGATGGTGCGAGCGTACAGAATGAAAGCATTTGAAGCTCCCTGGAGAAGTTTCGTAAAGGTAGTACCGCGTTCTGATTTCAAAACCAACACACTGGTTTATGTTGGTGGATACGGAGACTTACCGGCAGTAAGCCAGGGTGCTGATTATCAGGCAGCAACAACTCCGGCAGAACAAGCCAACACCTACGCTGTAAGCAAGAGAGGTTATCTGGAGACTATAACAAGAGAAGCAATTTTTAATGATGATCTCGGAGCTTTCCAGAAAATCCCTACCAGAGTAGCTGAAGCAGCTTCAAGAACATTAAGTAAGTTTGCTTTTAATTTTATTATTTCAAATTCCGGATTAGGTGCAACAATGGGGTATGATTCAAAGGCGCTGTTCCATGCAGATCACAATAACATTCTTTCTTCAGCGCTTGATGCAACAAGTCTTTTAAATGCACGGATTAAATTTTTCAATCAGGTTGATTTAACGAACAGTGAGAAGCTTGGTATCTATCCGAAATTTTTGTTAGTTCCAATCGAGCTTTCAAAAACTGCTTATGACTTAACAACTCCTGCTGTGAATCAAAATAACCAGGTTCCGAATTATGTCCAGTCATTGAATTGCATTCCAATCACTATTCCGCATACTACTGATACTAATGATTGGTATTTAGTCGGTGATCCGCTTCAGGAAGTTCCGACAATCGAAATCGGTTTCTTAAACGGCAAAGAAGAACCTGAGATATTCAGACAGGATGAGCCAACAAACGGAAATGTATTCCTGAATGATAAGATAACATTCAAGATCAGGCATGAATACAGTGGAGCCGTTGAGAATCATATTGGCTTTGTTGGTTCAATTGTGGCATAATGAAACCTCCTTTGATAAGACTGCACAGTTGGGGAGTGCAGTCTTGTCCGAAAAATATTTTTTTATAATAATTTAAATTAAATAAAAAATAATGAAGACAAAAATTTTAAAAAGCTTAAACAAGATTGGGATATTTGTGATAGCATTACTGGTGCTGATAGGGCTATACACAAAAGTAAACAGCACGAGCGAGGTTAATTATAACAAACCTTTTACAGAGCTGACAGCATCAGAACTGATTTCAGCAGGGATAATAAAAGATAAGTCTGAAACAGGCGGGGCATTCCTTGAGGTAGCGACTACAGGAGCAACATCAGATACAATCAATAATAATACTACAGCTGATACAAGCAGGACCGTAACAAATACCGGAAGATACAAACATATTTATCTTCATTATTTGCAGAACGGAGTTTCTACTTATGCTAAAGTTGCATGGGATGAACCGGAACGGTTAAGATTAATATTTTCTCCAGCTGCTAATGGAGACACTGGTTACATCGTTCAAAAGCCTTCAGGTATTAGTGGAATAGGGTGGACAAATGTTCCGGTGATACTACCGCAATCACCCACAACCGGAAGCGGAACTGCATACGTGGCTACTCAACCCCAGCCGGTTAAGAAGATCTGGCTTACCGTTGGAGCGACAGCGGGCATAATTGCATGGTACGGAAGAAACGACGAATAAAAATAATTTCATTCTACAATCATTCTATATAGAATGAGCAATCCAAAATGAATAAAGCAGAATATTTAAATATTATCGAAAAGAATGTAAGGGATATCGGAAGGAACTTTGTGAAGTTTGCTACGATCTCTGCGGTAAGCTATTCTAATCCGTTAACTACATTCACGGTTGATGATATTGCCGGATTTTATGCAGGAGATAATATTTACATGAAAGATTCTTTGACCACATTTTTCGGAGAGGTTACTTCTATTAATGAAACGGAAAATAAAATCATTATTGCAGGGAATCTATCAGCGATTGCTTTAGGCACACAAATTAAGAAAAACGATGCTGAGCAATATTTAAATAATGCATTGCTTACATATTCAAAATTCAGACCACTGGAATTAATAGAAGCATATAATCTAACCGGGGAAGAAGAAAATAATTTACCTCTTGCATGGGATCCGGGATTCAGCTCAATCATAAAACTTATGCATCTCATACGATCAAGTGTTGTAGATGAAAAATATTATTATGTTGACCTAAGCACAGAGAACATTTACAAACTATTCATTTCAGTTGCACTGACAGGAGCAGCATGGCTTCAATTTACAGTTAAGCATGGTTTTAACTCAAGTTATAATTCTACAGTGCCGGAAACAGATGTATATGCGGTATGCGATATAGCTTCTGCATATTACATGCTTGCCTTAGCTTCAAGATTTGCACAATCAACAAATCAGAATTCACTAGGTGCTGACGTTGTAAATTATGAACAGAAACCGAATCAGTACATAATTCTTTACAACAACTATCTAAATAAAGCGGCGATGTGGCTGAATATAGATGTAGAGGACTTGAAGAAAGGCCGGGCAGTTGAAGAAGCTGAATCATGCAATCAAGAAATGGATAGTACGATCTATGATGACGAAGTCTTAATAAGGTCCAATTATATTTATTAAATCTAAAATCATTTTTACAATGGCAAAGAATAAATCGGCTGAAGAAATTAAAGCTGAACAGGAAAAGAAAGCGGCTGAAGAAGCCAGACTTAAAGCTGAGGAAGAAGCTAAGTTAAAAGCTGAACAGGAAAAGAAAGCGGCTGAAGAAGAAGCACGATTGAAAGCTGAAGGTAATATCACCGGGACAGAAGAAGCCAACAAGTCCGGTGGTTATGTCACAGATAAAACCCAAAATGAATCCGGGGAGATTGCTTTGACTCAGGAAAATATTGGAGAGAAAGAAAAGATAAAACCAAAACCCGTTGAAAAGGATGAACCGCAAGGAATATTCTCAAAGGTATATCAATCAGAGCATGGCGCAACGAAGCATTATCTTAAATTTAAACGAGCTCAGGTAGAAGTTGAAAATCCTTTAAAAAAAGGAAATCTGATTATCATTTTCGCAGATGACCCGGAAAGAAATGAATGTCCTTATTTTGAGAACCTTCCGGATAGTGATATTGCAAAGTACAAACCATTCGATATTGCTAAACAATAAAGGCAGATCAACATAGAGGCAATGAAATATATTTTGTTCCGAAAATTACACCAAATTTAATTTATTCGTAAATGGCAATAAATAATCCCGACGAAATCGAAATTCAGGCAATAATAGATATCATAAAGCTTGTACCGGGTGCAGGAAAAGTATATGATCAATTGCCTTTGGTGAAAGACCAGGCGGAGATTATTGCAAGACTGGTGCATAACGGAATGATTAATACGGTTTGCTTTACCAGAATAGACAGGAAAGTTATTAAAACACAAGGTGGGTTTGCTCTCGAGACAATAGAAAAGTATTATGAGTTTGCATATTACCGTGCTTTTAATTTCGGAAGCAATTCAGATAAAACAGTGAGAGTATTTGCTGAGGATATGTGTAATCTATTCAATAAAAATCTAACTTTGAATGATACAGTTGATGAGCACGGCAAGATGGATCAGGTGGGAAATAAGATTGTTGCTTTTGTAGATGTCGCAGTTCACAAGTTAAATTTCACGCTTACAACTTTTAAAAGTCAAAATAATTCTTAAAAATTTAAATAATGTAAAATGGATTTAATTCAAAGTATTACCAGCATAGGAAAATATTCAGGGGATTATTTCTGGTATCGAAGAACAACGATATCGGAAACAGGTTTAATCACTGCGGCTGAAGCGAATTGGCACTTAGCAACGTGGAGAATTGCTGATGAGATAAGTCTTGATACACCGAGCGAGCCTGTTTTCTCTGCAAGTGGGAAACATCTTGTGAGTGAGGAAGGTCAGACAACATCATTCTTTGAGCTCACGTCTGCACAGACTGACGCTAATCTGATGCAGTTCATTAAGAATGAAGCGAGATTCCAAAGTTTTGAAGCGTTCATCGATGTCGGTAGAGGCAATCAGAAGAAGTATTTAGAAATCTATGTCGCAAATGGAAAATTCGCGAGAAGATTTTCTATTGTTTCGGGCACAAGAAAACCGGTGATTACATTTGATATTTTCTCAAACCTGCAAGCCAGGACTCCGAACGGTGACTTTGGAGGTGGTAGTGCTTTACCAAGTGGAGCACACGGCATAGCCGCTAACTTCACGGTTGGAGTTGACGAGTTGTTCACTCCATACGAAACTGCTTAAACTTGTTTTTTATAAACTTTTATTTCTAAAAATTATGCCAAAGTATTCAGGTCCCAGTATTATTACTCCACGTCAGGTAGGTCCGGAGGTTGATGTTGTCGTTTTTGACAACAACAAGCTTGTAACAACTCAGATAAAGGAAACAGAATCAAGAAAGGATGGTGCTGGTGCAGTTTCTATATACTATAAGGTTGCAGCTTTGCCTGACAAGTGGTTTCCCGCCGCTGAAGTGTTTACAGATGAGACAGCAGCAAAAGATTCATTATAAATTAGTTATTAACTAATATTCTTATGAAACATCAAATTAAACTATTGTTCTGCATTGTTGCAATTTTAGTTTTAGGTTGCAATCAAAAAGCTGTTGATACTAAAGATAATCCTGAAGTAATATCTCTTGATGCAAAAGCACAGTCTCAAATTGATGTATCCGGAGATACCATTACTTACGCAATGCCAGTTAACATTATAACAGTAGCAGGAATGAAGTACGTGGTTTTTATTACTCGTTCCGGGGTGCAAGTAAGAAATTTAACATTAGATAGTTTAGAAATTCAAAGTTATTAGGAATCAATTAATGCTTTAATAAATATTTATTATGATAGCGAATTTTCCGAGAAACACTAAATATGCATACCAGAATACGGTTTATCTATTTGTCGGCGGTAAAATTATAACAGACCAAGTGCAAGGGTGGAAGGTAAATGTTTCTAATCCGAGCAATGACGGCATTACTCCACAGCAAAGGGTATTATATAATTTTATAAACAGACCATTGCTGTGGGTTTCAGAGAAATTAGTATTTGCATCTCTGAATGATGTAAGGGGATATATTCGACAGGACTATTTTAATAGAGCAATCGAATCCGGAAGTGGTGGTAATGGAATATTCCGCGATATCTGGACAAAGATTAATGACTCGCCTAATGATTATGGCACTTGGGCTGATTGGGCTTGGTGGGATATGGAGAATGGAAACTTTAATAATTTTGCAGATAAAGATCCGGCAAATATTATAAACGTTGTTGTTCCGACTGCAGAGTTAGTTGTTGACAACTGTAACCTAAAAAATGCTACGTTGCCTACAGACTTAGATACAGTTGACGAAATGATAGCAGCTGTGAAAAGTTATCATAAACATAAAAGTATCTGGACTGATGCCAAACAATTTTGGCGGTATGCAGCTACGGGCACAGTTGCAATAGCAAATGGAGATGCTACTGTAACTGGAACAGGAACAGCTTTTAAATCAGAGTTAATACCCGGTGATGAAGTGAAGATAGGTTCTGTCTTTAAAACCGTTCTGTCAGTCACAGACGATACCCATTTTGAAGCGTCGTCAAACTATGGAAGCACGTCTTCAGGAAATGCACTCACTGTTTTTCCGGCAGACAGAATTTTTTAAAAAATCTAATAATTATTTTTATGCTAAAGAACTATCCGAAAAAAATAAAGTGGGCAGTTGACGACAGACCATTCTTTTTGTATCCTGAAAACTATAAGACATGGCACCTGGGAACTTTTGGAAATGGCAGAGGGCGGGGACATATACGCAGAGGTAAGATTTTAGGCTGGAGAACTCGTGTAACAAGTCCTGACAATGGGGTTACAGGTGTTCAGAAAACTTATTATAAGGTACAAGAAATTTCTGGATACAGTCCGGAAGTTTCCACTCCATTTGTTGAATTGTACGGTTCTATAATCTTAGAGCTTGAGGAGTCTCAGTTGTATGCTTCACCTAATCACTGTTTATATGCAATAGGCGGTAATATTCATTTGAACTATTCTTACAATGGTGATGCATTCGGAGGAAAGATATTTACTAATTGGGGAACTAATGAGAATGGTTACGGTCCGGGAGCACAGGATTGGGTTGATTGGGCAGGCATGGATTTTCGAAATGCAAAAATGAATGAGATTGATGGCGGCATTGCAGTCTTTGGCATGAAGCTGTACTGGGTAGGGGCAAGTCCACCATTTACATCCGATCCGGGTTATACTGGAGGCGAAAGAGCAGGTGTATTTGCTTCGGTAGTTGATGGTTGTAATTTTACAGGTGCAGAGTTATCTGTTTCTGCACCACAAGGTGGTATTCCTGCTTTTAATACAAGAACAGGATTCAGGCATGGTGTATATTCGTTTTGCAGAAACACTACCATCTTTCCAGACGGATTTAAACTTGGTATTGGAACATCGGGATCTGGTGCAGGAAGTATAGGAGGTACACAACTGACAGGTTCGGGCTCTTCTTTTTTAACAGAATATACTCCCGGTGATAAGATTACTATCGGAAAATCAGGACAGTTTACGGTTGGAACAGTGACCAGCGATACAATCTTAAATATCACTGGTGGAACATTCCCGGGAAATTTTTCCGGAAAGGAACTCTCAAATACAACTTAAAAAATTTATTTTTCATGAATGAAATAATCACTCCGGAAGCAAGTACTGAATCTTCTGTTGACCTGATCAACAAAGAATATTCCCTTCAGGGAATTTCTTTGAGGTGGAGAAAAATTAATTTCAAATTGTATCAGAATTTGGAATTAATAAAAAACGATTATACAAAGACAGAGCAGAAGGAAATTAGGAATTCTCTGATTGCTGACCAGGTATTGATAAATGCTTTTAAGGAAGCTGCTTTAGGTTATTCGGTTGAGGAAGTATTGAAGATGTTCAGTGATAAAGACTGGCAAAAAAATCCGGAAAGATTAGCGGAATTCTTTGAGGATAAAGATTGGATGTTGAGCAAAATACTGGAGATCTCATTAGACGCTCAAGCAGACGCTAAAGAAAAATATATTCTTGGCGAAGGAGTTGCAAAAAAATTAATTACTACCTGTCTTGAGGTATCGGATAAAAAGATTAACTACGAACCTGATTCTTTAGATGAATGCAGGGAATTAATGGATTTCACTCGGGCTCTATTTCATGATTTTTTTTTTATTACGACCTCGAAAATACAGAAGTAAATAAATATTTAATCGATTTCGAGAAGTATAATGATCCTGAAGATAAGGGACCACAGCCTGACAAAATTGATTCTGAATATTTATTTGAACACATGATCATAACGCTCGCAAACTTTGATCCTACAAAAATTGAATGGGTGGAAAATAATTGCAGAGTTCTTGATTACGTCAAATTAAAATGTTTTCAAAAATACGATAACTATTGTGAACGAGTACTTTCCAAACCTAAAAAGTAATGTTAGATATTTTATTTCAAGTTCAATTCGATGGAAAAACTTACGATACCAAAAAGGGATGGTCTCCTTTTCTCAAAGCATTACAACAGACGCTTCATGATGAAGCATTCTCTCCTGAAGAATTTTTAAAATTCTCCGAATCAATACGCCAATTAATAGAATCAAATTACGAACTCGGAAAAACTTATACCGGTGAACCGGTAGCTCCTCTTAAAGAATCGACTATTAAAAGAAAAGGGCATGACAGGCTATTCTTTGATTCCGGAGAACTTTTGGGTTCAATTTTACTTGGTGATATTCCATCCGGATATGAAGTATTTGTGAAAGAAGGTAGAAGTAAGATCGCAGCATATCTTCAGGAAGACGATACGCGCGGATCGAGCAGGAGAGTTGGTCGGCCGGCATTCGGGATTGAGGATGTGAAAGTTGATGAATTATTAAATTTTTTTGTAAACAGAAATAACTAATGGCAATCGATAAAGAATTACGACTAAAAATTATTCAAGAGAAGTCCGGGACTGCTATTGCCGATATGAAAGCGGACATTGATGTTCTCGAGAAAAGTCTTTTGAAGATCCGTATTGCCAATGTTCAACTGAAGAAAGATTACGGAGCCGCTTCTCAGGAATTTGCAAACGGAAAGAAACAAGAGCTAAGAGTCATAGCAGAATTAACAGCACAGAAGAAATTATTAGCCACTACAGAAAAGACATATGCAAACGAAGTAAAGAAAGTTAATGAAGAGATTCGCAGTGAAGCAAGAAAATCTGCTCAGGAAAGTAAGCAATCCGCAAAGGAGCTTACGGATATCAGAAAGCAGGAAGCACAAGCATTAAAAGAACAGCTGAAGCTCCAGAGAGAATTAGAAGCTTCTAATAAAAAACGAGATTCCAAATTAACGGGACAATCGACTGAACTCGGCTCAATAAATGCTCTTCGACAGCAGATAAAATATTTTACGGAACAGAGGAATGCTGTCAACTCAAGCTCACCGGCTTTCGCTACTCTTGATCAGAAAGTAAAATCTTTAACGCAATCATTACGCGACCAGACAGGAGCAGGTAAAACAAACATTTCCACTCTCGCACAATTAGGAGCCAATGCTACGATAATAACAGCGGGGTTAGTTACTCTTGCCAGACAAGTAACACAATTCGGCAGGGAAGTATTCGATGCTGCACAGCAAGGCGCGGAGTTTCAAGTTTTGTATAATCATTTCGTTGAGGTACAAGGCGGAGCGGATAATGCTGCAAAATCTCTAGATTTATTCAGCAAAGCAGCGGCCGGTAATTTAAACGTCGACCAATTAGTAAGGTACTCCAATGGAATGACTGAACTTGGATTTTCGGCAGAAACAACAGCGCAGCTTTTAGACGTCGCTGAAAGGCAAGGTGACAAAGTCGGAGTTGTATTTGAAGTTGCAAATGAAAAATTACAAAAGTTCATACTAACCGGGTCCGGCAGGGGATTAGGAGAATTAAAAATAAACATTGGGACAGTCCATAATGAAATGGAACGTCTCACTGGTAAGACCCTGGATCAGATTGGTAAGCTTGACGAACTCGAACAGCAGACGATAAGAGTAAATGCTATCACTTCTCTCTATGGAGATACCTTAGACAACATTGGACAAAAGACAGGGGATAATGCGGACCTCATTACTGCAATGGGTAAGAAATATGAAGATTTAGTTCTCCTTCTAAAAATAGGTGTTTCAAATGCCTTCAGTACAGTTACTAAGGATATTCAGCTCGGTACAGGTGCTCTCGGTGAGAATATTACTAAAATGGAGCATTACGGGAAACAGGTAGGTAATGTGCTAAGACTGATAAAAGAAGCTTTAAACTTTTCTAAGCTGCTCGGTGATTCTGGTTATCGTCAAAATCCTGACGGTTCATTCAGCAAAACCGGTAGTAATGTTGAAGGAATTAAAGATGCAGTTGGTGATTATCAGAATGAGTCCTCCGAATTCACCCGTGAACAAATTCGTCAAAATACATTCGCATCACAAAAAATTCAGGAAAAGATTGATAGTGTTAAAAAGTTAAACGAATCAAATAAGAAATTAGAGGAGGAGCAAGAAAAACGTAATAGGGAAAAACTAAACAGTAAAACTTCAAAAGGCGGTAAATCTTCTACCACAAAAGAGAAGGACCCTTATGAGCAGGAGAATAAAGAGGCGAAGGAATTTCTTACTAACATTAATAATGAACTACGTTTATTAGAATTAAAGAAAAGCAAATATAAGGATTTAAATGAAGTACTCTCAGAGCTGGCAAAAAATGAAAGTATATTTACTAAAGAGGGCATTGAAGCTGACAATTACATTTCATTTTTAGAGTTACAAAAAAAATTAATTGGTGATATCGCTTCTCAGAAAGAAACCGAACTTGATAAGCAGGAAAAGATCACGGCCGAAATAAGAAAGCAACTCGAGATAAATAAAGAGTTGCCGGGAATTGTTGCTGAATTAAATAAAGAGCTGGAAGAATCACTAAAGCGGGAAAAAGAAATTCAAACAGCGCCATCATTATTAAAAGGAAAAACACCGGATTTATTTGACTTATCTCAGGAAGTACAAGGGATTGAATCACAGGAAAAAACAAATTTCGAGGCTTACAAATTAGTTTACCGGCAATCACAGGATACATTAAGCAACGTCTCGCAGCTGCTTAATATATTTGAGGTTAAAGCTCATACAGGACTTTATAAAATTATATCGGGTGTTGAGAAATTTACAAGCTTCTTTGATACCTTGATTAATCTTCTCGGTAGTAAAACCGGTTCAGGATTGCTGAATATATTCGGCTCGTTACTTGGATTTATCCCGGGTGTTGGTCCCTTGGCTTCAGCAGCTGCAGGGGCAGTTGGCTCAGGCGGTGGTATTGCTGGTAGTTTACCTTCTTCATTCGGTAGTAGTAAAACAGGACAAATTGTGAATAATATTTCCTCCACTCCATCAAGACAGAATATGATTGTCCAAAATATTCCCTATATATTAAAAGTAAAGGCAAGTGCTACAGATTTATATTATGCTCTTGAAAAAGTCGATTCGATCGAAAAAGGAAGGACTGGATAAAATGCCATTTTATGTATATGAAAAAGAATATGACCTTAGAACTTGCATAGTTAAAATCCGGATTAATTATTTCTCTTTTCCAATTAATCCCTTTGGTGATGATCCGGAATTGAGATTTGATTTATTATCCGGTGCGGATTTCGAACAGGGGTATGATGACGAAGATGCTTTAGTTTTTTATCCGAACAAGATGAAGTTTACTTTTGAAGATTTGTCAAAAAGAAATTATAATATTTTAAGAGACAGCCTCAGCACAAATGAATATAGTTTACCGGGAAACAAAAACAAATACGGCGGAGCCAAGTTTTGGGTAAATTCTGAATTGATATTTGAGGGATTCATTGATACAGCAACTTTGAATTATGTAGAAGCTGAGAGAGAGATAACTTTTGAAGCTATTGATCTATCAGTCGCTTTAAAAGATATGCCGGTTCAGCGCCTGACAAACGTAGGCAACATTTATTCTTTAGGATATTTAATTCATGTAATTTACAAACAAGCATACATTCCTTTACAGCCAAATTATTACAGTCATTTGAACTTTGATAATGGATTATATATAAAGCATGATTGGATATTTGAAGGGAAGCGAACTTTAACGGATACAATTATAAGAGACTGGAGTAATGCAGCAGATTTCCAACAGACTTATTTTAACTGGGAGAGTGTAAATCTTTATGGTGATCAGCGATTCAACAGAACATATTCAGACTTATTAAGACAGCTTGCATTGCAGTTTGGTATGATCATCGGAAATTTAGCACCAAACAAAATCTATATGGTAAAGAGATTCGGACAAGTTAATCCTGATGTAGAAGTCGTCGATAGGAATCTTCATTTAGATTTTGAAAGAGGGATTCAGCTTCCCGCCTTACGCGGAATCAGAAACAAAAATATTTGGAATGGTGAAAGATTTTATTCAGCCGGTGAAGTGAGAACTTTAAATAATCAGATTAGCGGAGAGCTGATGTTTCCAAATGCAATTAAAGACATTGAAACTTATATTGGTAGTTTTTCCGAACCTAATTTTTCCGGAACAGCAATTTACACGGCCAGTGAGTATCCTGTCTTTGACGGCATTCAGGATTTGAAGATAGATAATGTAAAAAGACAGATTCCTCAAATCATTTGTGAATGGGAATATGCATTAAGGAAAAAAGCAAAGGAAAGATTTACGGGAACGCTGGATGGAATTCATTATTCGCTTATAAAAAATGTGAGAGTTGAATCACCTGATATCATCGCTTCTCCAATGACTTACAGACCGATAAAAGTAAGAAAGAAATATGTTCAGTTTGAAACCGAAATGATAGGAGTAGAAGATGTCACATAGAATAAGTTTATATCCAAATGGATATGAAGGACCAGTTATTCAAATATGGACAGATGCCGGGAAGATTGACGAATTTATCTTTCCCGAATGCAATGAAGACGGATTCTTAGAAAGACATTCTCCGGTACAGCTTGAAAAAACTATAATTGATTATTCACTCAAGCACGAACCTATCGGGGTAAGATTGGAATTTATTTTAAATTACAATAGATACTTTACTTATCTGACCTGGACTAAATTTGCGACTATATATAATAAATACTGGAAGAAAAAAAAGTTATTCGCAAATCTCAAAATTATATTGATACCGCATGCAGAAGTAAGAGATAGATTTTTTAATGTTGCCTATACCGGTGATCCGATTGAGATAAAAAATTTTAAAGGGGGATCATTTGCACTGGGTGCGAGAGGATTAATAATAAAATTCACAACAATAGAATTATTAGACGAAATGAATGCTGTTAATGCAATCCATGATAATTGCGTAATGATGTTTCCGTTTCCTTTAATTGAAGTATAGAAAATTAAAAATAATATAGAATGGCTAATGCAAGAATAATTACAGTCGGAAAAAAGAATGCGACTACCGGAGCCTTCGAACCCGATAATGCTGTCGCAACTCCAAGACTGATTGGAGTAATCAATCCGGCAAACATTGTAAACGGTTCGTTGATAACTGGTAATTTAGGACAATATTTATTTACAAATATTCCAAATGATTTCTATTGTTTTTATGACGGTGCTGTAATAAGGGAAGATGTACTGGGTAAACTTATAGATGGCGGAGTGCCGATCATGAACCCTTTTACACTCCCATATTTAAATTTGCACTCGGGTGGCTATTATAATGCCGACAGCAAAGAGATCCGGAATTTAGCAACCGGAACAACTTCGAACTCTGCAATATCATTAAGCCAGGCTCAGGGTTTATTTCTATTGTTGGCTGGTGGGACTATGACCGGTGGAATTAATATGGGAAATCAAGCAATGACTAACCTTCCGGCTCCAGCAAGTGATGCAGCGCCTATGAGAAAATTGGATACATATAATAATTTCTTACAACTTAATCCTTCAACTGATGCACAAAGTGTCTTTAAGAAAGTTTTATTCAGGAATTATCCACCTGTATTATTAACCGATGCAGCTTCGTTGCAAGAAGCAGTATCAAAAGGACAAATGGAAAGATATGTTGCTTCGATACTTGCCGGCATAACAGCGGGTGAGGTTACAGCATTTCAACAATCAGGAAATATCAGAAGAGTTATTCCCTCAGGCACACAGGAAGACAATAAGGTTTACAGAACTATTGAAGCGGCAAAAACAAATGCAGAAAGTTACGCTGAAGCTGATGAAATTATTTCAATCGTAATTGAGGGGAACGGAGTTGATACGTCTGTCTTAACTAATTACAATTTACTTCCGGCCGGAGCATTAGCAGCTTTTGTAAATTATGTCGGAATTGACAGAAATATTAGAGTGATTGTGGCTGAGGATAACTATACTGGTGATGCTACTAATAGACCAATACTTTCAACTATGACGATTGACAATGAAAACGACGCTGCCGAAACGAATATTGAAGATGTAATTATACATGATGTAAAAATATTTAACACGTTTGGGACTGGAATTTATAACTTTACTGATTGTCATTTCAAAGGAATATGTGAGATCGAGGGATGCATAGCGACATTTGATGCCTCTTGCACAGGGATAATTTATGATGTCGATAATGACAAATATATTTATTTGGGAAGTTCGATATATGTAGGCGTTTATGATGTAATGACTACGAACGGAGATATAAGGGGGCGGAGATTATTAGGAAGACAAGGAGCAGATATTGCTTCGGCTTCAAGTATATCATTAGGCGACGGCAATTTTTTTCATATAACAGGAACAACCACAATCAATTTAATGAGTGTTTCAAATTGGACACCGGGAAGCAGAATAACTTTATATTTTGAATCTAATATTACCGTTAATCATGCAGCAAGTCCATCAGCTCCAAACTATCCTTTCATTTGGAAAACTGGTGCAAATAAATCAGTATTAGCAGATCAGATATTTACATTCATTTTAGCAGAGGGTTCCTTATTCTGGCAAGAAGAATAGAAAAAATAATATTGTGAAATTAGCAGCTGGAAATATTACAAGTGTTGTGAAACAACAGCAGATATATGTAGCTGAGGTTAAATCAGAAATTAATTTTATTTTTCTTAGTAATGAAAGCGATTCGGATATAACTGTCAATTTATTTTTGCAATATGAAAAAATTCAAATAAGATTACTGCCTAAGGATAAAGTAATCTCAAACAACACTCCAATAATTCTTCAATATCCCTTAACAATGGAGATATTGGATATGATAAGAATTTCGACTAACGGACCTGGGCTAAGTTATATTATTGAAGGTTTAAAGTTTACGGATTTAGAATAAAAATTTTAAATAAAACATTTATGAAAAAAATAATTGTTGTGATAATTATCTTGTTAACTTGTAAATGCTATTCTCAAAGTAATACAACAAACTATGGATTATTATATTATCCTCAGTCAACGAATATTCCGATCTCGAATTTCTCTCTAAATTTTCTTTCGCTCGATACTGTATTAAACAATATACGGAATGATCTGGATAATATAATTGTGGGTGGAATAGATACATCATTATTCTTGCATGATGAAGATTCTACAAGGTTTGCATTAAGGTGGAATAACTGGGATAAGTCAAATCTTGATACAAGCAGGTTCTTATACCGTTATGATTCTACAAAATTTGCTTTAAGATATAATGTATGGAATACAACAAACTTAGATTCTTCACGATTTCTATATCGCTATGATTCAACAAAATTTGCTTTAAGATATAATTCATGGAATTCAACAAATTTAGACTCTTCAAGATTTTTATACCGCTACGATTCTACAAAGTTTGCTTTAAGATGGAACAATATTTCTACGTCAGATACAAATAGATTTCTTCATAAAGCTGATTCTTCAACATACTTAACTCCTTCGGATGCTGACGATATGTGGGGAGAAGTCGCAATGTCGGATGATACAATTCGGGTTTCATCGGGGGAACACAGATTATACTTTCGATAAAATTTATGTATACCAAATGAGACCTGGATATAATTATCAATTTTATCAAAGTAGATTTAGAGAAAAACAACGACAACTTGATACTATGTATAGTGATGTAGATGTAATTCCGTTTGTGGGTATCGGCGGGTTCGACTCAGATATGACACATTTTACAGCTGTAGGTTATGACCAATTAGCGCATAACTTATTTAGAAGATTGAGACAGGATTTTTATTCGATTACCGATTCAGTTGGCATGAGACCGCCGTCAATAAGAAAAGCTTTCTATACAACATCAGCAAATACTTCTATTGGAATGACATTTAAATATTCAAATCCTAATTCTATTCCTTCAGATTCGCTGAGCAACAATATTAAAAATAGTTTTTATTTGGATAATGTTAGAATGTCAACAGCAACTTCATTAACATTGTCAACCAATAAAGATACGATGTATTTAAATTTACCTTCGTCGAGTTCAGCATCTTACATTCAGTACTTACCGGCAATTTCATTAACCTCTGATACTTCTCTGGGACAAGTTTATAACGGTCCTTTCATCCGAAACTCGAAAGGTGTTGCTATGCTTACATTTGACAGTATAAGAATTGAAGCATCCACAATACCGGATACATCAAACTGGGTGACAGAAACCAAAGATTATTTGACAAGACTTTACGCTGCCGGAAGCTTCTGCATGGATGTTAGCAGGAAATGGTTACTCGATTCTACAATTGTTAAGCTGAAGAACAGTGGTATATGGGATAGGATGGATGCAATTTATTTTCTCGCTAATTGCGATACACTTACAGCGCATAGAAACCTGAAGTCAAGTAGTTACACAATTGAGCGGAGAAAGACAGGGGCAAACCATTTAACCTTTACAACTGATAGAGGATACTATAATTCGGCTTCAGACAGCGGATATCTTTTGCCAGGCATTACTCCTTCAACACTTTCTAACTTCAGCCGGGATAGTGGAACTGTCATTGCATATAATCATAAAGAATATACTGTTGCAAATAACTCAAGTCTGACAAGCACGATGTTCGGAACAACGGATAGCACTGGAACATTCAGTTGGTTATCCGGAATGCCTTTCTGTGGTATGAATAACTCATCTGTCCGGAGAGCTGTTTGTTATTTTAATTCATCATCTTCCGGAGGATTCAATCAGCCGGTAGTAACTGTGAGCGATGGTTTATTTCAGTGGACACGCAGAAGCGCATCGGTGCTGAGGACATATCAGAACGGAAGTTCAATAGATTCTTCAACTGTGAACTCTACAAATAGTTTGAATAGACCGCTATGGATATTCGGAATGAACGCGACAGCTTACGGAATAGCAGCACCTCAATATATTTATAAAGGTGGCATGACATTTTTCGCTATTGGCAATAAATTAAATACCGCTCAGGCATCAGACTTATTCACAAATATTGTCGAACCCTGGATGTTAAGAGTCGGTGCGAGTTATACAACTAACTAATATTATTTATAAAAAATAAAAAGGAGAAATCAAAATGTTTGAGAAATTAAAGTCATGGAAAACAACAATCACAGGAATAGTTCTTTGCATCTTTTCACTAATTTTGTTTTCGCAGGATCGTCCGCTCGAGGCGGGAATAGTTCTGACTGCAGGCGTCGGCTTGCTTGCTGCGAAGGATTCGACTGTGACAGGTGTCGGAAGTTCAGCTGTTACTGAGTCCGAAATTAAAAAAGATCTGTCACAGAAGAATCAGGTATGATACTAATTGTAACAGGAGCTATACTTATGCTCATTTTGATTGTAATAATTTTAATCTTCATTGAATTACATCAAAGATATTTCGATAAATTGACTAAATGAAAGTTGAATCCCAAATATTCAACTATAAAAATAATTTCCCAAAAAACTAAAGGAGAATTTTAAAATGTTATTACATAACCCAACTCCTGATAAATGCAGACAATTGTGGACGCACTAATAAGAGAAACAATGTCCAGTCCCACAGTAACAAAGCTAATGCTTGGAATGACTTTACTTATTCTAATAGTTTTAGGTGTTGCTGCCAGATGGGCTTTTAAGTATCTAATTAAATTTATGGACGAAAATTATAGGATTTTTCGCCAAGAAATAAAACTTATAAAGTTCAAACAAGATGCAACGGATCATGCCTTAGCTTATTCACTGAAAAATGGCTATGCTGCTGAAAGAGATAAGAAGTTTAATGAACTGAAGGATAATGATGAATTTATAAACGATAGGAATAAATGATCTTCCGGTACTGTAAAATATTATACAAAGACAGGTATCGAAAATTTCTGCTTTTCGTTTCGCATAAAATATTTAAAAGGTTGGTTAAGACGGATCGAGAGAGGATGTTTGACTTGAGCATTACAAATTTATTAATGTTAATGCATACTTCTAAAGCTGTGAAATATTTGGATCAAATTACAAAGGATGCTTACAGGGATTTTTACAAAAGAATTTTATTAAACATAAAAAAAGATTTCTTATGTTAATTCCACTTTTATTCATATCAGTAATAATTAACATATTGTTTTTTCTACTTATTGTAGAATTATTCATCAGTAACAAATATTATATTAAAGCAATAATTTATAAACTCAAAACAAGGAGAAAACAAAAAATGACTGGTAATCATTTAGTAAGCGAGGAACTTTTAGCAACTGTCAGATTAACTGATAATGAAGGAGTTCCAAAAAAGGGTGAAAATCCGGAACCGGTAGAAGTAGCGCCAGGTGTCAGTGTTTCAATTGAGGGTATTGGAGAATATACTGATCCAAATTATCCTGATGAAACCGGAACGGAATTTACAATAGTAAGTTCGGTTGAAGCAAAACAGGTTTATCCTGTGAAGGTTAAAGTTGACCCAAAGATTGGAGATCCGGTCGGTGAAATTTATATCGAATACAACGGTGATGCCGACACGGAGGCAACTAAAGGAAATATTGTTTTTGGAACAAGACCGAAACAACAATAAATTATTACTCTTCCTTCTCCTTTCATAATTATCTTGTCGAATGACCGCAATCATTCTATTCGATTTAAACCCATTTTAGAAGTTTTCTAAAGTGGGTTTTACCTGAAAGGGGAAAGTATGTGTAGAGAGCTAAAAAATGGTATAAAATTTTGCTGAGGAAACACGAAACAGTTTAAGGAAACAGTTTAATGAGGTTTCCTTTGTAATAATCTATATAAAATTCTAATTGCTAAGTTTATGTCTCTTGTTTTTTGTTAAGGGGATTAACCCGAAAACTCTTTGTTCTTTCCAGTTTTATATTGATAAAAAGATTAAAAATAAATTGAAATATATTTTATGGGATTAAGGATGCGAATTTAATCTTTTTTTCAGACTTTGTTTTTTGAAAAAACAAGAGACAATTTTTTAAATGCCTTTTCTGAGGTTTCAGGAAAGGCATTTATTTTAAGGAATCCGTTTAACAATTATAAGCGGATTCCTTTGTTCAAATCAATTTCTCTACCGCATCAAATTTTACTGGAAAAAAGGAGGTTTTTCTCTTAATAGCTGTCAATAACAAGTAACTTGATTATATCACTGTTATTAACGAGTTTAGTAATGTCAAAGAGATTTATAAGAATATTAGTCCGTTTTGAATGTGAGTTTTAGTAATAAATCTCTTTGACCATTCAGAACGGATTTTTTATTAAAAGCAAAAATGAAAGAGATCCGATTAAATACAAGGAAAACCAGCTGTAAAAATTATTTGAAATTTGTTGCGTTGGTAAGCGATGAGGATTTTGAAAGAGTAAACAAGTATAATTGGTGTGTTGACATCAAGAAAACAAATGCTTATGCGGTAGCAAAGATAGATAAAAAAAATGTTTTTCTTCATCGGTTTATTATGAAAGCGGACCCTGGAACATTTGTCGATCACATTAACGGCAATGGGTTAGACTGCAGAAGGGAAAACTTAAGGTTCGTAACAGCACAGCAGAATAGAATGAATTGTTGTCATTACATGAAAGCTACATCAAAATTCAAGGGTGTAAGCAAAGATAACAAACGTGCTCAGTGGGGTGTTTATATTGGTAAGAAACGAATTGGATATTTTGATAATGAGGAGGAAGCAGCGAAAGCATACGATCAACAGGCTATAATTCACTACGGGCAATATGCAAGATTAAATTTTCCAGAAAGGCAGGTTGCATAAATGCCAAAAGGAAAATTAAAAATCTTAAAACCTTTTTCAGAATTAATGTCAGGTAAACAAGTGCGATTCTGTATAGAAAGGTTTAAAACTATCAACGCTAAGCAGACAGTATCAAAGAAATATTTCCCTTCTGAACATGAGGCTCGTAAATATTTCGAAGAAAACAAGCAGAAGAAAAATTTAGTTTTAACAAGACAGTTGTAAACTTATCCGGTTTATCCAACCGGTTATTTCAGTAGTTATATATTTTGAGTAGTATCGTTCTGTTATCAAGACTGAATAATGTCCAAGTGCCTGAGAAATGTATTTTAAATTCACGCCTTCCTGTAATAATAAATATCCAAAGGATGCCCGGAATGAATGAAATGTGTATTCGTTTCCAATCCCGCTTTTAGTAATGAATCTTTTAGTAATCTTACCTACAAACTTTCTGTTTAACTTCTTTCTGTCACGATGTCCCAGAAATAAATATTCCTGATGTTTATACTTTTCGTAGATAGGTATTAAATCTTTGTGCAGCTCTACAAATCTTGTCTTCCCGGATTTCGTTTTCTGTTCCGCAATAGATAAAACTTTAATTAATTTTCTTTCAGTGTCTATGTGTTCAGGCTTCAGATTTATCAGTTCTGTTTTCCTCATTCCGGTTAAGATTGCAAAGGTAAACAGATCCTTATAAACTTCAATATGCACAGAATCAATGAGTTTCTTGAACTTCTCTTTGCTCATAGGGTGCGGTTCGGGTTCGGGAAGCTTAAACTTTATGCAATGGACTACTATATTTTTATTTAGATAATTCCATATTACAGCTTTGTTGAACATCACATTTAAACATTTCCGGTAAGCGTGAGCGGTGGCTATTGAATCAGTCTTTTCTTTATTTTTTAGAAACCTATCAATATCCAATACGGAGTATTGTTGTAATGCCCGGTCCTTATTGAACGCAAGGAACTGTTTAATTACAGCATTATATCCGTTAAGTGTACCCTTGGTCTTATCTGTTGCAAGCTCAATAAATAATTTTGCAAACTCTGAAAATGTTACAACTTTGGTTTGCAAATTTTCTTTTCGGTCCCTTACAAACTTATGCAGAATGGTATTTGCTTCCGTCTTTAACTTTGTTCCAGTAGTTTTTGTAATCCGTTTTTTAGTGTATTCATCCGGGTAAGCTATGTAATAATAACCGTTTGATTTCTGAAATAAAAAGGGGTTTGCCATTGATACTAAATTGACTACTGAATTATAGAGTATAGATAAATAAAGCCATTATAAAAAAACTGCTCATTTGTACTTTAAAAAATTAACTGTTATGTATTTCAGATATATAGCCCACTTACAAACCTGACACTTATAAAAAAATATTATATACACAAAGTACCACTGAATTACTCCCGCAATACATCAATGTGCAATGTTCAATAAGCTAAAACTTTTATTTATGATGAAAATTACATTATAATTTATAAAACATTATAAAATTGTAATTAGTAAAACAACTATAATTAAAACCAATATTATAGTGATAAGTGTATAGTGATCAAAAAACGCTGTGTTTTCGACTTCAACTACGTCATACTTTTCCTGTAAGGTTTTCGAATTGTAACCGTCACTGACAATACCGAATGCATCAACATCATTGTCCCCGTCACTATCAGCGAAGAATACCGGAATAACCATCTTCGATAAGAAAGAATTCACCTCATAATTATCAAATTTCTTATTCTCTAAAATGAAAAAGGGTTCTTCAATTGTACCTGTATTTTTGTAATACTTGACGTTTCCTCCAGATGTAAATTTCAGAATATCAAATTTACCGTCATTATCTACATCAACAATTATCGGGTTTTTCACTTTGACATTATTGTTAATGTATTGTCCTGCTAAATTTCTTATCTCCTTTTTGTTGTAGGTTTTTTTTGTTTCTGACGGGGTATTTGCCCTTAGAACAGAGCATGACAAAAATAGAACAGCCAATATTGAAATTACTGTTTTCATTGTTTACTCCGTTTTATTTTCTGCAAAATAGCTTAATCTGTATTTATAAAAAATAGAAATGTTATCACCGTCTTAGTTAATTGTGTTAATTGTGTTAATTGAGTTAATTGGTTGTTTGAGTTAATTGAGTTAATGGTTAATTGAGTTAACTGGTTAATTGAGATAACTGAGTTAATTTGTTAGTTGAGTTAATTAAATTACTTAATTTATACGATGGCAACACACTTAACACACTTAACACACTTAACACACTTAACACACTTAACACACTTAACACACTTA
>CAYNTN010000009.1:0-7005 GCA_964399995.1 uncultured Ignavibacteriaceae bacterium | reverse complement strand
AACTAGTTAACACAATTAACCGATTAACCATTTAACTTTAAATTTATCTATTGCTTAAGTAAATTGCAAACTGAAATTTTAAATCAAATTATATAAATTGAAAGGTATAATCTTAGCCGGAGGTGCGGGTTCAAGGCTCTATCCGGTTTCGAAAATTTACAGCAAGCAGCTGACACTCATTTACGACAAACCACTTATTTATTACCCCCTTTCCATACTGATGCTCTCTCAAATCAAAGACATTTTAATTATCTCAAACGAAGAGACAATTCCTTTGTATAAAAAACTCTTTGATGACGGGTCTGATTACGGTTTGAAAATCGAATATGCTTTGCAGACTGCGCCAAATGGAATTGCAGAGTCATTTATTATCGGTGAAAAATTTATAGCAAACGACGGAGTAACTTTGATTCTCGGTGATAATATTTTTTACGGTAATCTGGATTTCATTTACAGAGCTATTCAGAAAAATGACGGTGCAACCATTTTTGGTTACAGAGTGAATGATCCGGAAAGATACGGTATAGTCGAGTTTGATGAAAATGGGAAAGCAATATCGATCGAAGAGAAGCCGAAGAATCCCAAATCAAATTTTGCAGTGCCAGGATTATATGTATATGATAATGAAGTTGTCAGCATTGCAAAAAACATAAAGCCTTCAGCACGAGGCGAGCTTGAGATCACTGATGTGAACAATGTTTATTTGAAAAAAGGAAAATTGAGTGTTGAGAAAATCGGCAGGGGAGTCGCCTGGCTTGATACCGGAACACCGGAATCTTTATTACAAGCATCAAATTTTTTTGGAGTAATTGAAGACAGGCAGGGACTGAAAGTAGCGTGTATAGAGGAGATCGCATATACCAAAGGTTTTATCGACAAAGCAAAATTCACTGAAGTCATTTCAAAAATACCAAAGTCATATTACAAAGAGTATCTTGAAAGAATCTTAAAAGATAATTATTAAATGAAAGTCATCAAAACCGGACTTGAAGGCGTACTTGTTATCGAGCCTGATTTTTTTGCGGATGCCAGAGGATATTTTTTCGAATCATATAATGAAAATAGATACAAAGATGCAGGACTGAATTTTAAATTCGTTCAGGATAACATTTCAAAATCCGGAAAAGGAACTGTAAGAGGTCTGCATTATCAGATCGGAGAAAATGCGCAAGGTAAACTTTGCCAGGTACTGGAAGGAATAGTGCTTGATGTTGCGGTTGACATCAGATTCGGTTCACCAACTTTCGGAGAATATTTTTCGGTCATACTTTCCGGCGACAATCACAAGCAGATCTGGATTCCCCCGGGTTTTGCACACGGATTTTCTGTCTTAAAGGATGACACAATTTTTTCATATAAGTGTACAGCCCCATACAGCAAAAAAGATGAAAGAGCTATTTTGTACAATGATAGTGATTTGAAAATTGACTGGCAGGTAGAGCATCCGGTCATTTCAGAAAAAGATCTTAAGGCAGAGTTGTTTAAGAATATTGAGAAAGATTTTGTTTTTTAAAAAAATCCTACCTTCATTTTATATTAACCCATTTAAACTTAGTCATAACTATTTTTAAAAGTAGGAAATTAATTTATTGACTTACTTACTTGAATTATTTATGATGTTCTAAAATAAAAGCTCAAATTATGGAAACATCAATAGTAACTGTAAAAGGGCAGGTAGTTATCCCGTCAAGAATCAGAAAGAAATTTGGAATAAAGCTCGGAACTAAAATACATTTCTCGGATGAAGGAAAGGAAATAAAAATGATTCCTATAACTCCGGAAATGATTGAATCTAATATTGGTTTTCTCGGAACAAAAGGCAAACTCTTGAAAGCATTGATGGAAGAAAAGAAACGCGAAAGAGAATTATGAAGAAATATGTATTGGACAGCTATGCATTAATTGCGTATTGTGAAGGCGAAGATTCAGGTTTGTTTGTCAAAGATCTATTTAAGAAGGCTTCTTTTTACGAAATCGAGATTTATGTTTCAGTCATTAACTGGAGGAAGATGTATTATATTGCACTTCGTGAAGGTGGCAAAGAAAGAGCAGAGCTTTATCGTTCAGTAATTTCCAAATATCCCCTTACCATTGTTGAAGCAAACAAAGAGTTGACTTTAAAAGCCGCTGAGTTTAAAGCCTTTAATAAGATTTCTTATGCAGATGCTTTTGCCGCAGCATTAACTCAACATAGGAAAGGTATACTTGTCACAGGAGATAAAGAATTCAAAGGTTTAGAAAAGAAAATAAAAATACATTGGATTTAAATTTCCTATGGATATTGAAAATATTGAATCACTAGAAATTATAAGTAAAGTAATTAAGTGTTTTGGATTTGGATCAGTGTAAATCTTCTTCCACAAAAAATTAAAGAAACCTACCACTAAACACACTCCATACACTCAATTTACTTAAACCACCTCAACCCCATCAAGCACTTTCTTGAAATAATCATAAGTAATCTTCAAACCTTCTTTTCTTGATACTTTCGGCTCCCAATCTAAAATTTCCTTTGCCCTTGATATATCCGGCTGGCGCTGTTTCGGATCATCCGTAGGAAGGGGTTTGTAAATAATTTTCTGATCAGTACCTGTTAGTTTTATTATTTCTTCTGCAAATTCTTTAATACTTATTTCATCAGGGTTTCCAATATTAACCGGATAAATATAATCGCTAAAAAGTAACCTGTAAATTCCTTCGATTAAATCATCTACATAACAAAATGACCGTGTCTGGCTTCCGTCACCGAATACAGTAATATCTTCACCTCTGATTGCCTGTCCGAAAAAAGCCGGCAAAGCTCTGCCGTCATTAAGACGCATTCTCGGACCGTAAGTATTAAATATTCTTACAATGCGTATATCGAGGTTGTGATATGTATGATAAGCCATCGTTATCGCTTCCATAAACCTTTTTGCCTCGTCATAAACACCGCGCGGACCGATTGGGTTTACATTTCCCCAGTATTCTTCGTTTTGAGGATGTACACTCGGATCTCCGTAAATCTCCGATGTAGATGCAATGAGAAATCTCGATTTCTTTTCCTTAGCTAAACCAAGAAGGTTGTGTGTTCCGAGAGAACCGACTTTCAAAGTCTGTATTGGAATTTTCAAGTAATCTATCGGACTTGCAGGAGATGCAAAATGAAGTATATAATCGAGCTTTCCCGGTACGTGAACAAATTTCGTCACATCATGAAAGTAAAATTCAAATTCCTTCAATGGAAATAAATGTTCTATATTTTTCATCGAACCTGTAATCAGATTATCCATTCCGATTACATAATATCCTTCCTTTATGAACCTGTCGCACAGATGCGAGCCGAGAAATCCGGCTGCTCCGGTTATTAAAATTCTTTTTTGGTGAGTATTGTTAGTCTGCATTTAATAATTTTGATTTCTGCAAATTTAATGATTATGCTTTAAAGTTTTCAGATATAAATTCTTATAACATTTATGGGTTGGAGGGTTTGTAAGTTGTCAAACGTGAAGCGAGTCTCAAGTGAGCTTATACGGATACATTGCATGAGCTTATAAAAAAAACGCGGTCTAATCAACCGCGTTGACTTAAATATTAGGTTAATATAATTTTTACTTTTTCGATACAAGCACTTCAACTGACTGAGAAGGACTTCCGAACAGAGTTCCATCCTGAGTCATCATACTGCATTGAAAATACTGCCACCCCTCTTCAGTAGGCTTTACCTTAAAATTGAATGTTACAAGTCCGCCCGGTGCAACATCATGCGGAAGCTGTTTGTAACCAATGTTCCATAAATTAAGAGAAGACACAGACTTCTTCGGATCAATCATAACTAATTGTTCATTATCTTTAATCCATGTTTTATTTCCTGTATTACTGACAGTTAAGGACACATACTGATATTCATTAAAGGTCATTGACAAAGGTACTTTCTGTTCCAGGAATGATGCATTGTAAGTTTTTGGATTTTTTAAATCAATAGTAGAGCCGCTTCCTGTTACGTTTACTGAAACAGTCCTTGATTTTTCACCAAAAAAGTAATCACCTTTTTTCATCATCCACTGAAGATTATAAACTCCGGGATTGGCAGGTGCTGTTACGTAAAATTCTACTTCAGATAACTGTCCCGGAGAAATTGAATTCGATAAGCCGATTAAGTTTGTATTCCAGTCAGGATATGTTAAATCTTTTGATTCTGTAACCGGCGCGATCATATACTCATTGTTTAATAAGGACTATGTATTATTTCCCGTGTTCCCAATAAAAAATGAATAAAGGTTTTAAAAAAAATATTTATGACAATTACTGACAAATCAGTCAGAGCGAATTGGTCTTCAGATATAAATTATTATAACTTTAATAAGTTTTGCAAGATTTGTAAGTTGTCAAACGTCAAACTTGAAACGTGAAATGTGAAACGTCAAATGTGAAACGTCAAATATGAAATGTGAAACGTCAAATGTGAAACGTCAAATGTGATATAAGCTTTCAAATCAATAATGAAGAAATTTAATCCCATAAAGACAGATCCGAAAAAGACAAAGCTGCTGGAAGCATTTGATAATTCATTTCCCGACAGGGAGTATATGATTGTTCACAAGGCTAATGAATTTACATCTGTCTGCCCGAAGACCGGCCAGCCGGATTTTGGTGTGATAACCATTTCATACATCGCAAATGAGAAATGTGTTGAACTAAAGTCTCTGAAATATTACCTGCAGTCATTCCGTAATGAAGGAATATTTTATGAAAATGTGATCAACATAATTTTAGATGACCTCGTCAAATTACTGAAACCGAGGTGGATGGAAGTGAAAGGGGAGTTCACAGTAAGAGGCGGACTGAACTCTACTGTTACATCAGTGTATAATTCCGACTTATGAATTTACTATTTTCATTACCCGTCTGGCAATTTCCTTTTTCCGTTTCATATAAATATCATCATTGTCTTTTCTTAATGCATATTTCCTGCAAATACCGGATGCATATTTAAGTTCTTCCCTAGCCGACGGCAGATCAATATCAATCAGAGCAAGCAGTGTATAAAAGAATGGAAACCTTTTCCATTTACCTTTACCGTCGCGGTGAAGCTTCAGATACCTGATTCCGCCTTCCAGTATTTTCTTATTTTTTTTTACACCTTCTGCGGAGATATTTCTCCAGTATGCAGCAGTACATTTGCCGCAGCAAAAGACCCCTTCGGTATAGTAACCTTGCTTATAAACTTTCTTCAGCATTCTGGTGAATCCGGCTCCGGCATCCTTTGCTGTCTTCTTAATTTTTTCGTCATTAACATTCATCAAGAATAAAGCTCTAAGAGATTCTTCTCCGAGAATATGAGCAATGGATGCTTTCGAACTCAGTTTGTCTCCTGTAAATAATCTGATTCCCCTGAAATCTTCCGGAGTCGGAGCAAACAATAATTTTGCATAAGCTCCGTCTTTTCCATGCCGGCTTGCTATCCATTCTGAGATCTGTTTCTTTTCCTGAGGAGTCAGAGTTTTACCCTCAAGAAAATTCTGATTAAGATTGTCAAGAGTTTTGTATAAACTGTTAGGGTTAATGTAGACCATGACGAAAATACTTAGTTGACAGATTCGTAATAAAATATTTTAGTGATGTATTTTTTTGATAAACAGGTATAACATAATTATGATTGAAAAGAAAAGTATTAGAATTAGGAATATGCCCGATACAATGAACATGAAAAATAATGCAATCAGAAAAACAATAAGTAATGTAAATGCAAAGAAGATAATAAGCTTAAAGAGAACTTCCATAAAATGCTGTATTGCATTTTAAGATTAAAAATACAGGTCCCGAAAACCGCATATATTCAAACTTAACAAACTTAACAAACTTAACAAACTTTATAAACTTACAACTTTACAAACTTACCCGGACACATACGGGCAGGCAGCAAAATGTTCAGCTCCCTTTATTTCAAGTAAAGGAATAAAGTTTGCACACTCGGGTTTTGCAATCGGACATCTTGTTCTGAAGACACATCCGCTTGGTTTATTCATTGGACTCGGGACATCTCCTTTTAAGATAACTCTTTCTTTATGCTTAAGCTTTGGATTTGGAAGCGGAACCGCAGATAACAGTGCCCTGCTGTAGGGATGAATTGGCTTATGGTAAACACGTTCACCCGGTCCGAGTTCAACAATCTTTCCGAGATACATGACTGAAATTCTTGAACTGATGTGCTCAACTACCGAAAGATCATGCGCAACGAACAGCAAAGTCAGATCAAATTCATCCTGAAGTTCCTGAAGTAAATTTATCACTTGCGCCTGTATGGAAACATCAAGTGCGGAAACAGGTTCATCTGCAATGATGATCTTAGGATTAGTAGCAAGAGCTCTTGCAATCCCGATTCTCTGTCTCTGACCGCCGGAAAACTCATGCGGATATCTTTTCGACTGTTCAGCCTGGAGTCCGACTTTCTCCAGAAGCCATGCGACTCTTTCCATCCTTTCATTCTTATTCATACTTGTATGATACAGCAGCGGCTCTTCAATTATTTGACCAACAGATAATCTTGCATTCAGTGAAGAATAAGGATCCTGAAATATCATCTGCATAAGACCTCTGTATTTTCTCATTTCATGATTATTCAGTTTAAGCAGGTTTACTTCCCCTTCATTGGTTCTAAGCCAGACTTCACCGGTAATTTCAACATCAGGAGCTGAAAATCTCAGTATATTTATAACTGTCTTTCCTATTGTTGATTTACCACATCCCGATTCCCCGACTAATCCCATCGTTTCGCCTTTTTTAATTTCAAGATTAACTTCATCAACAGCTTTTACTTCTGCTACTTTTTTGAGAAACAGTCCACCGGTGACTGGAAATTTTACAACTAAATTTTTTATCTCTAGAATATTCTCCGGCTTCACAAGTAAGTTAAAAGTTAAAAGTTAAAAGTTGAAAGTTGAAAGTTGAAAGTTGAAAGTTAATCATTATTCATAGTTCATATTTCATAGTTCATATTTCATAGTTCATATTTCATAGTTCATA